>JAJTBK010000056.1 GCA_021286965.1 Comamonadaceae bacterium
GAGCAGCTCAGGCGCATCGTAGCCCAGGCCCGAGACGCCATAGACCGAGCGCAGCACGCCTTCGATGAGCAGGGTCAGCCCCAGCGTCAGCAGCAGGCCGTAGAGGTGGTCGAGGCGGTAAATCCAGCGCAGCAGCAAGCGCTCGATGAGCACCCCCAGCAGCCCCACCAGCAGCGGCGCGACCACCAGCATGACCCAGTAGTCGATCTGCCAGTAGTTCATCCCCATCCAGGTGAGCAGCGCCCCCAGCATGAAGAGCGCGCCATGGGCGAAGTTGATGACGTTGAGCAGGCCGAAGATCACCGCCAGCCCCAGGCTCAGGATGGCGTAGAACGAGCCATTGACCAGCCCCAGCAGGAGCTGGCTGAGCATGGCCGGAAGGGAGACGCCAAGAATTTCCATGGGCACGAAGGGGCTGTGGGGTGGTCGGTCAGGGCGTCACTTCCAAAGCGCGCACTTGCTCTCGGCCTGGGTCGTCCAGACCTGCGCCGCCGGCAGTTGGGAGACGACCTTGTAGTAGTCCCAGGGCTGCTGCGATTCTTTTTGCGACTTCACCTGCATCAGGTACATATCGTGCGCAAAGCGGCCATCCGGGCGAATCACGCCCTTGGCGTAGAAGTCGTCGATAGGCGTGGCTTTGAGCCGGGCCATGACCTTGTCGGCGTCGAGCGAACCAACGGCCTGTACGGCCTTGAGGTAGTTCATGGTGGCCGAGTAATTGGCGGCGTGGATGTCCGTCGGCATCCGCTTGGTTTTGGCAAAGAATTTCTTGCCGAATGCACGCGTCTTGTCGTTCAGGTTCCAGTCCCAGCTGGTGGTCAGGAGCAGGCCCTCGGTGTTTTTCAGGCCCAGGCTGTGGACGTCGGTGATGAACACCAGCAGGCCAGCCATCTTCATGCTCTTGTTGATGCCGAATTCCTTGGCTGCCTTGACGGCGTTGATGAGATCACCGCCGGCGTTGGCCAAGCCCAGGATCTGCGCCTTGGAGTTTTGCGCCTGCAGCAGGAAGGAGGAAAAATCGGAGGCATTGAGCGGGTGCTTGACCGAGCCCAGCACCTGGCCGCCGTTGTCCTTGACGACCTTGGCCGTATCGGCTTCGAGCGCCATGCCAAAGGCGTAGTCGGCCGTGAGGAAGAACCAGGTCTTGCCGCCTTGCTTGACGACGGCGCCGCCCGTGCCCTTGGCCAGGGCGACGGTGTCGTAGGCGTAGTGCACGGTGTAGGGCGTGCACTGTTCATTCGTCAGCGCCGAGGAACCGGCGCCGTTGACCATGAATACGCGCTTTTTTTCCTCGGCGATTTTCGCCATCGCCAGGGCGGTGCCGGAGTTGGTGCCGCCCAGGAGCATGGACAGGCCCTGGGTGTCGATCCACTCACGCGCCTTGCTGGCGGCAATGTCGGCCTTGTTCTGGTGATCCGTCGCCAGCAGTTCGATGGGCTTGCCCAGCACCTGGCCACCAAAGTCGTCAATCGCCATCTGGATGGCCAGGGCGCCGTTCTTGCCATCGACGTCGGCGTACAGGCTGGACATGTCGGTGATGAAGCCGATCTTGACCTTTTCCTGCGCCTGCACCTGCGGGCTCATGAGCCCCGCCGCTGCCAACATCACCGCCAGGGTGGTGGGGATACGCTTCATGCTCGTCTCCTGTCGTAGTGTGAAAAAAACGGGATACAGCGCTGCTACACACCCAGCAGGCGGTGCAGCAAAGACATGTGCTGTGCCAGCTCGGCGGCACCAAACTCCAGCACCATGGCACCGTGCTCCATGACGTAGAAGCGATCGGCCAGCGGTGCGGCAAAGCGAAAGTTCTGCTCCACCATGACCACCGTGTAGCCTTGCGCGCGCAGCGTGCTGATCATGCGCGCCAGCGCCTGCACGATGACCGGCGCCAGCCCCTCGGAAATTTCGTCGAGCAAGAGCAGCTTGGCGCCGGTGCGCAGAATGCGCGCCACCGCCAGCATCTGCTGTTCGCCACCCGACAGGCGCGTGCCCTGGCTGTATTTGCGCTCGGCCAGGTTAGGGAACATGGCGTAGATTTCATCGAGCGTCATGCCAGCGCCGCCGCCCTTGAGCTGCGGCGGCAGCAAAAGGTTTTCCTCGCACGAGAGGCTGGAGAAAATGCCGCGCTCCTCCGGGCAGTAGCCCAGGCCGAGGTGCGCGATGCGATGCGTGGGCAGGGCGATGGTTTGCACACCGTGCACCCGGATCGAGCCCTTGCGCGTACCCGTCAGCCCCATGATGGCGCGCAGCGTGCTGGTGCGCCCGGCGCCGTTGCGCCCGAGCAGGGTCACCACCTCACCGGGCTGCACCACCATATTCACGCCATGCAGCACATGCGATTCGCCATACCAGGCGTGCAAATCCTTGATTTCAAGCGCAGGGCTGGCCATGTCAGTGCGCCCCCTGCAGCGCGCCTTCGGTGCTGCCCATATACGCCTGCATCACCTGGGGGTTGGCCGACACTTCGGCGTAGCTGCCCTCGGCCAGCACCGCACCGCGCTGCAGCACGGTGATGCGGTCGGCAATGCGGGCGATGACCTTCATGTTGTGCTCGACCATCAAGATCGTGCGCCCGGCAGCCACCTGCGCGATGAGCTGCGTGACGCGATCGACGTCTTCGTGGCCCATGCCTTGCGTGGGTTCGTCGAGCAGCATGAGCTCGGGCTCCATCGCCAAGGTGGTGGCAATCTCCAGCGCCCGCTTGCGGCCATACGGCAGGTTTACCGTCACCTCCTGCGCCAGCTCCAGCAGGCCGACCTGTTCGAGCAGCTCGCAGGCGCGGTCGTTGAGCTGGTACAGGGATTTTTCGCTGCGCCAGAAGTGAAACGCCGTGCCCAGGCGCCGCTGCAGACCCAGGCGCACGTTCTCCAGCAGCGTCAGGTGCGGGAACACGGCAGAAATCTGAAACGAACGGATGATGCCCCGGCGAGCGATTTGCGCCGGCGGCTCATGCGTGATGTCCTGGCCGTTGAAGCGGATGCTGCCCGAGGTGGGTTCCAGGAACTTGGTCAGCAGATTGAAGCAGGTGGTTTTGCCCGCGCCATTGGGCCCGATGAGCGCATGGATGGAGCTCCGGCGCACGGCCAGATTGACCTCGCTGACGGCGGTAAAACCTTTGAATTCTTTGGTCAGGCGGGAGGTTTCGAGGATCGTGTCACTCATGCGCGGCGGCGGTCTGGGGGAAGGAAATGCTGCACCACATCCTATGCCCCGAACACAAGGCGCCGAAACTGGGACAAATGCCTAGGCAGTAACGCCTAAGGCTTTATTCTTTAAACGAAAAAGCCACCCAAGCCTTGTCAATCAAGCGCAAGAAGCTATATTTTCAATAGCATTGAACAATAAAAAAGCGCCTCGAAAGGCGCTGATTTCAATGCCGGTGGCGTAGCAGGTAACGATAGACGAAACCCGGAAAGGCAAAGGTCATGAACAGGGCCGCCGTGACGGCGTAGAACTCCCAGCCCTGGGGCGCCACCTGGCCGGCGCGGCGTTCGAGCACAAAGGCCAGGCCGCCGACGAGCGCGTACAGCAGCAACAATTCACCCAGGCGCGCCAGCAGCGGCTTGGCGCCTTGCTGCGGCCGGGGGCCGAGCAGCAGCCAGCGCTGGCTCAGGAACGGCAGGTTGGCGGCGGCAAAAGCCGCCACGATCACCAACCAAATGGCAGCCGACTGCGACATCAGGAAGCCAGGGCGCGCACGATGGCGTCGGTGCACAGCGCCATCAGGCCGCCGGGCAGCAGGCCCAACACCAGCACCAAGGCGCCGTTGAAGGTCAGCACCATGCGCACGTCCATGGGCGCGGCCACGGTGCTGGCCGTCAGTGGCTGGTCAAAGTACATGACCTTGACGACGCGCAGGTAGTAGAAGGCGCCGATCAGCGACATGATGACGGCGTACACCGCCAGGGCGATGTTGAAGCCGCTGCCCGAGGCCACCAGCGCCTGCAGCACCGACAGCTTGGCGTAGAAACCCACCAGCGGCGGAATGCCGGCCAACGAGAACAGGCACACCGCCATGACGCCGGCGTACAGCGGGCTGCGCTGGTTCAGGCCAGCGAAGTCGTCAATTTCTTCGCTCTCAAAGCCTTCGCGCGCCAGCAGCACGATGACGCCAAAGGCCGGCAGCGCGGTCAGCACGTAGGTGACGACGTAGAACATGGCCGAGCTGTAGGCGTTGCCCGCCGTGGCGGCATCGACCTGGCCGTTGACCACGCCCGACATCAGGCCCAGCAGCATGAAGCCCATGTGCGAGATGGTCGAATAGGCCAACATACGCTTGAGGTTGCTCTGCATCACGCCGATGACGTTGCCAACGAACAGCGAGCCGATGGCGAGCACGGCCAGCATCTGCTGCCAGTCGATGGCCAATGGCAACAGGCCATCGACCAGCAGGCGCATGGCCACGGCGAACGCTGCGAGCTTGGGCGCGCCGCCGATGATGAGCGTCACGGCCGTCGGTGCGCCGTGGTAAACGTCCGGAATCCACATGTGGAAGGGCACGGCGCCCATCTTGAACGCCAGGCCGGCAACGATGAACACCAGGCCAAACACCAGCACCTGGTGGCGGATCTGGCCGGCATTGATGGCCTTGAAGACTTCACCAATGTCGAGCGACCCCGTGGCGCCGTAGAGCATGGACATGCCGTAGAGCAGGAAACCGCTGGCCATGGCACCGAGCACGAAGTACTTCATGGCCGCCTCGACCGAGGCTTCGTGGTCGCGGCGCAGCGCCACCAGGGCGTAGCTCGACAGCGTGAGCAGTTCCAGGCCGAGGTAGATGACCAGGAAGTTGTTCGCCGAGATCATGACGAACATGCCCAGCGTAGCGAAGATGGAGAGCGTGAACAGCTCGCCGCCGCGCAGCATGTCGCGGTCGGCCGCGTAGGGACGGCCATAGACCAGGGTGGCGATCATGGCCAGCGCAGCAAAGCACTTGAGCCAGTTGCCCATGGCGTCGGAGACGACCATGTTGCCCCAGCCGTAGAAGGTGTTGCCGCTGGCGGCGTACAGGGCCTCCAGCGCGGCGACCACCCCCAGGGTGAGGATGGTCAGGACGTAGGTGGCGGTGCGGCGGCTGCTGGCCACGCCCAGATCCACCAGGGCGATCACGCAGCCCATGACCAGGAGCACGATCTCGGGGTAGACCGCCAGCCAGCTGATGTTGTCAATCATCTCGAATCTCTCAGTTGCGTCGGGTCAGTGAAGCTTGCTCTGGGCCACGTGCTGCAGCAGCTGGGCCACAGAGGCATCCATCACATCGGTAAACGGCTTGGGATAGATACCCATGTAGAGCGTGGCTACGGCCAACAGGCCCAGCACCAGGAATTCACGGCCATTGATGTCCTTGAGGGCGCGCACATTGGCGTTGCCCGGCGCGCCCAGATAGACGCGCTTGAACATCCACAGGCTGTAGGCCGCGCCCCAGATCAACGCCGTGGCCGCTGCCAGGCCGGTCCAGAAGTTGAACTTGACGGCCGCCAGAATCACCATCCACTCGCCGACGAAGCCAGCCGTGCCCGGCAGACCGCAGTTGGCCATGAAGAACAGCAAGGCAAAGGCACCAAACTTGGGCATGGTATTGACCACGCCGCCGTAGGCCGCAATTTCACGCGAGTGCACACGGTCGTAGAGCACGCCAATGCACAGGAACATGGCGCCGGAGACGAAGCCGTGGGCAATCATCTGCACGATGCCGCCGGAGACGCCCAGGTCGTTGAAGATGAAGAAACCGAGGGTGACAAAGCCCATGTGCGCCACCGACGAATAGGCGACGAGCTTTTTCATGTCCTTCTGCACCATGGCCACCAGGCCGACGTAGATCACGGCCGTGAGCGACAGCCCAATGATGAGCCAGGCCCACTCACGCGCTGCATCGGGGGCGATAGGCATGGAAAAACGCAGGAAGCCATAGGCGCCGAGCTTGAGCATGATGGCCGCCAGCACTGCCGAGCCACCCGTCGGCGCCTCGACGTGCACGTCCGGCAGCCAGGTGTGCACCGGCCACATCGGCACCTTGACGGCAAAGGCGGCGAAGAAGGCGAAGAACACCAGGGTTTGCGCCGTGGAAGACAGCGGCAGCTGATGCCAGGTTTGAATATCAAAGCTGCCACCGGACTGGATGTACAGGTAGATGATGGCAATCAGCGTCAGCAGCGAGCCAAGCAGCGTGTACAGAAAGAACTTGAACGCGGCATAGATCTTGTTCGGGCCGCCCCAGATGCCGATGATGAGGTACATCGGGATCAGCGTGGCTTCAAAGAAGACGTAGAACAGCAGGCCATCGAGCGCACTGAAAACGCCGATCATCAGGCCCGACAGGATCAGGAACGCGCCCATGTACTGGTTCACGCGCTCGGTGATATTCTGCCAGGAGGCGATCACCACGATCACGGTGATGAAGGCCGTCAGCGGCACGAACCAGAACGACAGGCCATCGACCCCCAGGTGGTAGAAGACGTTGAAACGTCCGATCCAGGGCGCCTTCTCGACGAACTGCATCGCCGCCGTACCCACCTCGAAGCCGGTGTACAGGGGCAGCGTCACCGCCAGCCCCACCAGGGCACCAATGAGCGCCAGCCAGCGCACAGCCTTGACATCTTCCTCTCGCCCCATCAGCAGCAACATGCAGCCAAAGGCGATGGGTGTCCAAATCGCAAAACTCAACAAACCCATTTTTCTAGTTCTCCTATTTGTTGAGCCACACGAAATACGTCATCAGCCCAAACACGCCCAGGATCATGACCAGCGCGTAGTGGAAGATGTAGCCCGACTGCATCCAGCGTGCCACGCCAGCCACCCAGCCCACCAGCTTCCAGGAACCGTTGACCACGGCGCCGTCGATCACGGCCTGATCACCCGCTTTCCACAGGCCGCTACCCAGCAGACGGGCGCCACGGGCGAGGATGTTTTCGTTGATCCAATCGAGGTAGTACTTGTTTTCCAGCAGGGTGTAGATCGGCTGCGCTGCACGCTGGATCGCCGCCGGCAACGCCGGGTTGACCATGTACATGTAGTAGGACGTCGCCACACCTGCCAGGGCCAGCCAGAACGGCGCCGTCTGCAATGCGTGCAAGGCCATGCCGATGGGGCCGTGGTAATCCTGCGCCAGCTCACCCATGGCACCGTGCTGGGCCAGGTTGACGAAGATCACGTCCTTGAAGAAGTCGCCGAACAGCATCGGGCCGATCGTCAAGAAACCGATCACCACCGAGGGAATCGCCAGCAGCACCAGCGGCAGGGTCACGACCCAGGGCGACTCGTGCGGCTTGGCGTCGTGGCCATGGCCGTGGTCGTCGTGGCCATGGCTGTCGTGGTGGTGCGCATCCGGGTTCTGGTCGTAGCGCTCAGCACCGTGGAACACCAGGAAGTACATGCGGAACGAGTAGAACGCCGTCACGAACACACCTGCCAATACGGCGAAGTGTGCAAACCCAGCTGCCGGCAGTTGGCTGAAATGCACCGCCTCGATGATGCTGTCCTTGGAATAGAAGCCCGAAAACAACGGCGTGCCAATCAGCGCCAACGAACCCAGCAGCGACGTGATCCAGGTAATCGGCATGTACTTGCGCACGCCGCCCATCCAGCGGATGTCCTGGTTGTGGTGCATCCCCATGATGACCGAGCCGGCGCCAAGGAACAGCAGGGCCTTGAAGAAGGCGTGCGTCATGAGGTGGAACACGGCCACCGAGTACGCCGAAGCGCCCAGCGCCACGGTCATGTAACCGAGCTGCGACAGCGTCGAGTACGCCACCACGCGCTTGATGTCGTTCTGGATGATGCCCAGGAAACCCATGAACAGCGCCGTGATGGAGCCAATCACCAAAATGAAGTTGAGCGCAGCGTCCGAGAGCTCGAACAGCGGCGACATGCGCGAAACCATGAAGATGCCAGCCGTCACCATGGTGGCGGCGTGGATCAGTGCGGAGATGGGTGTCGGGCCTTCCATGGAATCGGGCAGCCAGACGTGCAGCGGGAACTGCGCACTCTTGCCCATGGCACCGATGAACAGGCAGATGCAGACCACGGTGATCAGCATCCAGTCCGTGCCCGGGAACACCAGGCTGCCGAGTTCGGACGACTTGGCAAACACCTCGCCGTAATTGAGCGTACCGGTGTAGGCTGCGATCAGGCCAATGCCGAGGATGAAGCCAAAGTCACCCACACGGTTGACCAGGAAGGCCTTCATGTTGGCGAAGATGGCCGTCGGCTTGTTGAACCAGAAACCGATCAGCAGGTACGACACCAGGCCCACTGCTTCCCAGCCAAAGAACAGCTGCAGCATGTTGTTGCTCATGACGAGCATCAGCATGGAGAAGGTAAAGAGCGAGATGTAGGAGAAGAAGCGGTTGTAGCCTTCGTCTTCCTCCATGTAGCCGATGGTGTAGATGTGCACCATCAGCGAAACGAAGGTCACGACCACCATCATCATTGCCGTCAGGCTGTCGATGAGGAAGCCGACCTCCATCTTCAGGCCACCGACCACCATCCAGGTGTAGAGGGTTTCGTTGAACCGTGCACCATCGGCGGCAACGCTGTACAGCGTCATGGCCGAGAGCACGAAGGCGACGAACACGCCCAGGATGGTCAGCGTGTGCGACAGGCGCCGGCCAATCCAGTTACCGGCAAATGCCGTGCCGAACAAGCCGGCCAGCGCGGAGCCCACCAGCGGCGCCAGGGGCACCGCCAGCAGCGTCGAAGCAGAAAGGGTTTGACTCATTTCTTCAGAACCTTGGCAAATGACCGGGGCTCAACCCTTGAGGGTGTTGAGGTCTTCGGCGTTGATGCTGATCTTGTTGCGGAACAAGAGCACCAGGATCGCCAGGCCGATGGCCGACTCGGCCGCCGCCACCGTGAGGATGAAGAACACGAACACCTGGCCGTGCATGTCCCCGAGGTAGCTGGAGAAGGCGACGAAGTTCATGTTCACGGCCAGCAGCATCAGTTCGATGGCCATGAGCAGAACGATCAGGTTCTTGCGGTTCAGAAAAATACCGACGACGGCAATGGCAAACAGCATTGCGCCCAGCGTCAGGTAATGGCCCAGGGTCAACGTCATGCCTTCTCCTCCTGTGCTTGTGCCGGAGCCGGCTGGCGCGTCGGCTCCATCTTGACCAGCTGCATCCGCTCGGCCGGGCGGGCGTAGAGCTGGGCGGCGGCTTCGATCACCTTGCTGTCCTTGCGCTTGCGCAGCGTCAGGGCGATGGCGGCGATCATGGCCACCAGCAGGATCACGGCAGCGATTTCCACCGGGTACAGGTACTGGGTGTACAGCAGCTTGCCCAACGCCTTGGTGTTGGAATACGGCAGCGCCTGGCCAGCAGCATCGAACACCGTGGCCACGGCCTTGGGTTCATCCATGCCACGGAAGCCCCCCATCAGCACCAGCGCCATTTCAAACGCGATGATGGCGCCGACGAGCACCGCCAGCGGGAAATGCTTCCAGAAGCCCTGGCGCACGGTATCCATGCGGATGTCGAGCATCATGACCACGAACAGGAACAGCACCATCACCGCGCCCAGGTACACCAGCACCAGGGTGATGCCCAGGAACTCGGCCTTGAGCAACAACCAGATGCCGGCGGCCTGCGAGAAGGCCAGGATCAGGTTGAGCACGGCGTGCACCGGGTTGCGGGCTGTAATCACGCGGAAGGCTGCAAACAGCAGCACGACCGAGAACAGATAGAAAAAACCAGTTTTGGCGTCCATGAATCGATTCTTTTCGTAGAGGTTCAGGAGCCGCCTTAGCGGTACTTGGCATCCGCCGCCTTGGCAGCGGCAATTTGCGGTTCGTAGCGATCGCCCACGGCCAACAACATGTCCTTGGTGAAGTACAGGTCGCCGCGTTTTTCACCGTGGTATTCAAAGATCTGCGTCTCGACGATGGAGTCGGTGGGGCAGCTTTCCTCACAGAAACCGCAGAAGATGCATTTCGTCAGATCGATGTCGTAACGCGTGGTGCGGCGCGAACCGTCGTCCTGGCGCGGGCCGGCTTCGATGGTGATGGCCATCGCCGGGCACACGGCTTCGCACAGCTTGCAGGCAATGCAGCGTTCTTCGCCGTTGTCGTAGCGACGCAGGGCGTGCAACCCCCGAAAACGCGGCGACAGCGGCGTTTTTTCTTCCGGGTAGTACACGGTCACCTTGCGCGCGAAGGTGTAGCGACCCGTCAGGGCCATGCCCTTGGCGAGCTCCCAGAGCATGAAGCTCTTGAAAAAGTCCTTGATCGAGAAGGACGTTGCGACAGCAGCAGACATTCTTCTTCCCCGCTTATTTCCAGATGTTCCACGGCGAGTGCAGCCA
>JAJTBK010000555.1 GCA_021286965.1 Comamonadaceae bacterium
GCTTTGAGAAAATGGGCCCTGAGTTGCTGCGCATCCAGGACCGCCATGGCCGTGACTTCGTGGTGCAGCCGACCAGCGAAGAAGTGATCACTGACATCGCACGCCAGGAGCTCAAGAGCTACAAGCAGTTGCCCAAGAACTTCTACCAAATCCAGACCAAATTCCGCGACGAGCGCCGCCCGCGCTTTGGCCTCATGCGCGGGCGCGAGTTCATCATGAAGGACGCCTATTCCTTCGACCGCAGCCCCGAGGCCGCCAAGGCCAGCTACCAGGTCATGGCGCAGGCCTACCGGCGCATTTTTGACCGCTTCGGCCTGACCTACCGCGCCGTGGCGGCCGATTCGGGCGCCATTGGCGGCGACCTGAGCGAAGAATTCCAGGTGATTGCCGCCACCGGCGAGGACGCCATCGTCTATTGCCCCGGCAGCGACTACGCCGCCAACATGGAAAAAGCCGAAGCCGCCGCCCCCACCCAGGCGCGCCCCGCGCCGGCCAAGGCCATGGAAAAAACGCCCACCCCCGGCAAGGCGACCTGCGCTGACGTGGCCGCGCTGCTGGGCGTGCCGCTGGCCACCACCGTCAAATCGCTGGTGCTGGCCACCGACGAGACGAACGAAGCGGGCGAGATCGTCCAAAGCCAGGTCTGGCTGCTGCTGCTGCGCGGCGACCACGACATGAACGAGATCAAGGTCGGCAAGGTGCCCGGCCTGGACAAGGGCTTTCGCTTTGCCAGCCTGGCCGAGATCGAGGCGCACTTTGGCTGCAAGCCCGGTTACCTCGGCCCCATCGGTCTGCAAAAGCCGCTCAAAATCGTAGCCGACCGCGAAGTGGCCGTCATGGCCGACTGGATTTGCGGCGCCAACGCGGTCGATTTCCACACCACCGGCGTCAACTGGGGCCGCGACCTGCCCGAGCCTGACCTGGTGGCCGACCTGCGCAACGTCGTCGCTGGCGACGCTTCGCCCGACGGCCAAGGCGTGCTGGCGATCGAGCGCGGCATCGAGATCGGCCACGTGTTCTACCTCGGTACCAAGTACTCGAAGGCCATGAATGCCACCTTCCTGGGCGAGGACGGCAAGCCGGCGTTCTTTGAAATGGGCTGCTACGGCATCGGCGTCACGCGCCTGCCGGCGGCGGCCATCGAGCAAAACCACGATGCGCGCGGCATCATCTGGCCCGATGCGATCGCGCCGTTCGCCGTCGTCATCTGCCCCATCGGCATGGACCGCAGCGACGCCGTGAAAGCCGCCGCCGAGCAGTTGCACGACCAGCTCGCCGCCCTGGGCGTGGACGTGATCCTGGACGACCGGGGCGAGCGCCCGGGCGCCATGTTTGCCGACTGGGAGCTGATCGGCGTGCCGCACCGCGTGACGATTGGCGACAAGGGCCTCAAGGAAGGCATCGTCGAATACCAGCACCGCCGCGACAGCGCCGCCACCAAGGTGGCCGCGCTTGACATCCTGGGCACGCTGCGCACACGCTTGGGGCTATGACCGCCACTGCCGATCTGAGGGCGCGCCGGCGCCTGCTGGGTGCGCTGCCAGCCCTGGCCCTGGGGCCGGCGGCCTGGCTGGGCGCGCCGCAGTCGGCGCACGCCGGCGGCCAGCTCGAAGAGCCACTGGCCGATGCCGTGCGTACTGCGCTCAGTTCGGCCATTGCCAACCAGGCGCCGCCCGAACCTGAATTCACCAATACCGAGGCACGCCTGCAGTACCTGCGCTGGCTCGGCACCATGAGCGATCGCTTGCGCAAGCGCAAGCCCGACTGGATGGTGCGGCGGGATTTCTTGCAAACCGTCTGGTACGAGGCTAAGCGCGCCGGGCTGGACGTCTCGCTCGTGCTCGGCCTGGTGCAGGTCGAGAGCGGCTTTCGCAAATTTGCCGTCTCCAGCGTCGGTGCGCGCGGCTACATGCAGGTCATGCCGTTCTGGACGCGCGTCATCGGCGACGGCGACGCCGGCAAGCTGTTTCACATGCAGACCAACCTGCGCTTTGGCTGCGTCATCCTGCGCCACTACCTGGAGCGCGAGCGCGGCGACGTGTTCATGGCGCTGGGACGTTACAACGGCAGCCGGGGCAAGTCGCCCTACCCGGATGCCGTGTTTGCCGCACAGCGCAACTGGCTCTTTCCGCCGCCGCTGCGCACGGCCAGCCTGGAGCGCAGTGGCTGAGCTTTGCCGGCCGCTGCCCGGGTGTCGCACAGCCAGGGGGCAGGATGCTTTTGCTCATGGTGTTTTGTGCATTCAACAAGCC
>JAJTBK010000162.1 GCA_021286965.1 Comamonadaceae bacterium
CAGCACGGCGTCGCCGTCGAAGGCGATGCGCACCTCGTGCGGGTAGGCACTGCCGGCCTGCACCGATTCGGTCAGCACGCGCGCCGCCGGGTAGCCCAGGTGCAGCGCGGCACGCACGTCGGCGCCGTTGGCGGAGAGAAACAGCTGCGCCCCGAGCGCGCGCAGGTAGTGGAACGGATCGCGCCCCTGGGTGAACACGCCGCGCTGCACGCTCTCCAGCCCATGGGCGCGGCAGGAGCGGAACACACGCAGCCCGCTCACCGGGTCGTTGCGCGAGAGCAGCACCACCTCCACGCGCTGCTGCCCTTCCTGGTTGAAGGCCAGCAGCTTCTTGACCAGCGAGAACGCCACCCCGGGCGGCGCCGGCAGCTCCAGGCGCTGGCGCTGCAGCTGCACGTAGGCGCGGTCGTCGTCCTGCTCGAAGACGCGGTTTTCCTCCTCGAAGTCGAACAGGGCGCGCGAGGAGATGGCGACGACCAGCTTGTCGTCCAGGGTCAGGGCCATGGTTTATTTGATGAGTTGGTTCAGCTGGATGATGGGCAGCAGCACCGCCAGCACGATGAGCATCACCATCAGCCCCATGCCGACGATGAGCAGCGGCTCCAGCAGGGTTGCCAGGTGCAGGGCGCGCCGCTGCACCTCGGCGCTGAGCTGGTTGGCCGCGCGCTGCAGCATCACCGGCAGCTGGCCGGTTTGCTCGCCCAGGCGTGCAAACATGGCCACCAGGCCGGGGAAGCGCTTTTTCTGCGCCAGTGCCGAGGCCAGCGGCGCGCCCTCGCGCACCAGCACCAGCGCGTCCTGGGCGTCGGCGCGCATGGCGCGGTTGCCCAGGGTGTCGGCGGCGGCCTGCAGCGCCTTGAGGATGGGCACGCCCGCGCCCGCGAGCATGGCCAGGGTGCTGGCAAAACGCGCCGCGTTGTAGCCGCGAGCGAGCCGACCCACCAGTGGCAGCTGCAGCCAGGCGGCGTCGAATTTTTGCCGAATATGCTCTTGTGCCAGCGCCAGGCGTGCGCCAGCAGCTATCAAAATAATAGTGAGCAGCATCAGCCAGCCCTGCGCGCGCACGGCGTCGCTCACGGCCAGCATGACGGTGGTGAGAAACGGCAGCGCGCGCTTGGTGCCGGCAAACACCCCCGCCACCTGCGGCACGACGTAGGCCACCAGAAAAAGCACGATGGCGATGGCCACCAGCGTGACGATGGCCGGGTAGAGCGCGGCGCCCACGAGCTTGGCGCGCAGCTGCTGGCGCTCCTCCAGGTCGTCGGCCAGGCGCTCGAGCACCAGGCCCAGGCTGCCGCTGGCCTCGCCGGCGCCGATGACGGCGCAGTAGATGTCGGAAAACTCACGCGGATGCTGGCCCAGCGCGCGGGCAAAGCTGGCGCCGGCGTTGACCTCGGCGCGCAGCGCTGCGATCAGGTGGTGCTGGCGTTCATCCTCCGATTCGTCGGCCAGGGCCGTGAGGGCGCGCTCCAGCGGCAGGCCGGAGGCCACCAGGCCAGCGAGCTGGCGTGTCCACACCGCCAGTCCGGTGCTGTTGAACACCGGGCGGGCGAACAGGCGCTGGCCCCAGGCCGGTTGCTCGGCATCGGCCTGGCCCAGGCTCACCGGCTCCACGCTCAGCGGCACCAGGGCCTGGGTGCGCAACATGCTGCGCGCGGAGCGGGCGGTGTCGGCTTCTATGGTGCCCTTGCGGGGCTGGCCCTGGGCATCCAGGGCTTCAAAGGAAAACGCGGGCATTCGGCAGGTGGTGAAGAAGGGCAAAAGCGGGCACCATGGTAGCGGCTTCGCAACGGGCGTCGCCGCTGCGACGGTCGATGCGTGGAAATGCTTACATAATTCAGGGCTATTAAGTGCCTCGATTCCATTGATGCCGTTGAACGAATGGTCGGGGCCGGAAGGAAAAAACCATGGGATTCTTCAGCCGCCTGTTCCAGCCCCAGGGCAAGCCGGTGTCGGACGACTGGACTTCGCTGCCCGACAGCCAGGCCAGCGAGTTGGTGCTGCTCGACGACGAGGCCGAGCGCGTGATGGCCGAGTTTGACATCGAGGAAGCCATTCAGAGCCACGAGCGCTGGCTGCCCTGGCTGGCGCAGGTGCTGCAGGGCGTGCGCGATGAGCGCCTGCGCCCCGAGGTGGTGCGCCAGGCCGAAAGCTCCGAGCTTGGCCAGTGGCTGCAGGAGGGGGGGCGCAGCGCCCTGGGCCATTTCCCGGCCTACGACATGCTGCTGCGCCGCCACCGCTACTTTCACCAACAGGCTGCGCTCATGATCTTGCACGCCGAGGCGGGCGAGGCGCAGCGCGCGGAGCAGGCGTTCAATGGCTGCCAGCACGCCTCGCGCCAGGTGGTGCTGCTGCTGCGCGAGCTGCAGCGCGGTTTGGCGGCCAGCCGGCGCCGCCAGGCACCGCTGTCTTCCTAGTCGCGCGTCACGCGCAGTACCTCTTCGCGGCTGGTGATGCCGGCGGTGATCAGGCGCTCGGCATCCTGGCGCATCAGCACCATGCCGCCTTGCTGCGCTTGGGCGCGGATGTCGGCCTCGGGTGCCTGGTTGTGGATGTGCGCGCGGATGGTGTCGTCCACCGTCAGCAGCTCGAAGACGCCGGTGCGCCCGGCGTAGCCGGTGTGGCCGCAGTGCTCGCAGCCGCTGCGTTCGCAGTGGCGGCAGTATTTGCGCACCAGGCGCTGCGCCAGCACGCCCAGCAGCGACGAGCTCAGCAGGAACGGCTCGACCCCCATGTCGGTCAGGCGCGTGACGGCGCTGGTGGCGTCGTTGGTGTGCAGCGTGGCCAGCACCAGGTGGCCGGTGAGCGAGGCCTGGATGGCGATTTGCGCGGTTTCAAAGTCGCGGATCTCGCCGATCATGATCACGTCCGGGTCCTGGCGCAGGATGGCGCGCAGCGCCTTGGCAAAGGTCAGGTCGATCTTGGCGTTGACCTGCGTCTGGCCGACGCCCGGCAGCTCGTACTCGATCGGGTCTTCCACCGTCATGATGTTGCCGCTGCTGGCATCGAGGCGCGAGAGCGCGGCGTAGAGCGTGGTCGTCTTGCCCGAGCCGGTGGGGCCCGTCACCAGGATGATGCCGTGCGGCTGCGCGATCAGGCCGGTAAAGCGCGCCAGCGTCTGGCCCTGCATCCCCACCGATTCGAGCGTGAGCTTGCTCTCGCTCTTGTCCAAAAGGCGCAGCACGGCGCGCTCGCCGTGGGCGCTGGGCAGGGTGGAGACGCGCACGTCGATCGCCTTGGTGCCCAGGCGCAGGCTGATGCGCCCGTCCTGCGGCAGGCGTTTTTCGGCAATGTCGAGGTCGGCCATGATCTTCAGGCGCGAGATCAGCGCCGCGTGCAGGGCACGGTTGGGCTGCACGATCTCGCGCAGGCTGCCATCGACGCGAAAGCGCACGCTCGAATGGCGCTCGTAGGGCTCGATGTGGATGTCGCTGGCGCCGTCGCGCGCGGCCTGCGTCAGCAGGGCGTTGAGCATCCGGATGATGGGCGCGTCGTCGGCGTTTTCGAGCAAATCCTCGACGGCGGGCAGCTCCTGCATCATGCGCGAGAGGTCGGCCTCTTCCTCGACCTCGCTCACCACCGAGGCCGCGCTCGACTCGCCCTGGGCATAGGCGGCACTGATGCGCTGCGCCAGCTGCGCTGGCGCCAGCGTGGCAAATTGGCGCACGCCGTATTTGCGCTGCACTTCGGAGAGCGCCTGCAGCAGCTGGGCGTCGGGCTGCGGCGCGTGCCAGAGCACGGGCTGCTGGCCGTCGTCTTCGAGCAGCAGCTGGGCGCTGCGGGCAAAGGCGTAGGGCAGGGGGTAGCGCATCCTCGGGCCTTCTTCCTTATTCCTGGCGGATCACTTTGGCGTCCATGTCCAGGGCGCGCACCTGGGCAGCAGCCGCGTCGGCGCTGGCGGTGTTGCCGTAGGGGCCGACGCGCACGCGCACGCGCGGTCCCCGGTTGGTGTTGATCGACTGCGTCACCACCGGCAGCCCCGCCTGCTGCAGCTGCGCCTGC
>JAJTBK010000557.1 GCA_021286965.1 Comamonadaceae bacterium
CAGGACAACCCCTGCACCATGGCCGACGCCTTCCTGACCTACCGGGGCGAGCGCTCGCAATACCTGGGCGGCGATGCCCTGGCGGTGAACAAGAGCACCATTGGCCGGCCGGTGAACCTTGACTCCGACTTTTTCTTCCGCCACGTCGTCTCCGACGACGCGCTTGACAGCCTGGCGGCAGCGCAGAGCGACGACATGCGCAAGCTGGTGTCCGGCTTCGTCGCCGGCTACAACCGCTACGTGCGCGATCTTCCGGGCAGCGCTGGCGCCCATGCCGCCTGCCGGGGCCAGGCCTGGGTCAAGCCCATCAGCGAGCGTGACCTGCTGCGCCGCGCCTACGCCGCCAACCTGGCTGCTGGCTACAGCAACTTCGTACCGCAGATCGCCACCGGTGCCCCGGCGGCAGCGGCACAGGGCCAGCGCGCACAGCAAAGCGAGGGCACGCTGACGCCCGAGAGCTTCACGCCACCAGCGCTGGAGGTTGGCGGCAGCGCCGGCGTGGGCAGCAATATGTACGGCTTTGCGCCGGCGGCGACGGGTGAGGGCAGCCCGGTCATGTTCGGCAACCCGCACTGGTACTGGAAGGGGGGCGACCGCTTCTACCAGGCGCACCTGACGATTCCGGGCCAGCTCAACGTTAGCGGCGCCTCGTTCCTGGGCCTGCCCATGATCCAGATCGGCTTCAACGACAACGTTGCCTGGAGCCACACCGTTTCGACCGCGCGCCGCTTTGGCCTGTTCCAACTCACCCTGGCGCCGAGCGACCCGACTAGCTACCTGGTGGACGGCCAGGCCAAGAAGATGGCGGCCAGCACCATCAGCGTGCAGGTGCTGCAGCCGGGCGGCGGCACGAGCACGGTGCAGCGCACCCTGTACAAGACGGAGTACGGTCCGCTCATCAACCTGTCGAGCCTGAATGCGGCGCTGGGCAACTTCACCTTTGCCATCCGTGACATCAACGGCCAGAACTTCCGCAGCCTGCGCAACTGGATGCGCTGGAACATGGCGGGCTCGCTCGACGAGTTCATGAAAATCCAGAAGGAAGAGGCTGCCATTCCCTGGGTCAACACCGTCGCCGTGGCGCGCGGCAACAGCCAGGCCTGGTACGCCGACATTGGCGCCGTGCCCAATGTGCCGCCGGACAAGCTCGCCGCCTGCACTACGCCCATTGGCAAGCTTATGGCCAGCGCCGTGCCCAATGTGCCGATTCTCGACGGCTCCAACAGTGCGTGCGAATGGAGTACGGACAGCGATTCGGTGCAAAAAGGCGCCATTGGCCCCGCCCGGATGCCCAGCCTGCTGCGCTCGGACTACGTTGGCAACATGAACGACAGCTACTGGCTGGCGAACCCGAACCAGCCGCTCACAGGCTACCCCACCATCTTTGGCGCTGCCGGCTCGGCTTCGCAGACCCTGCGCACCCGCCTGGGCCACACCATGGCGCTCGAACGCCTGGCCGGCACCGACGGCTACAGCGGCAACAAGGCCAGCAGCGCCATCGTGCGCCAGATGGTGCTCAATAGCCGCATGTACGCCGCCGAGCGCTTCAAGGCGCAGGCTCTGCAGCTCGTCTGCGCGGCGCCGAGCATTGGCGGCACGGACGTGAGTGCTGCCTGCGCCGCGCTGGCGGCCTGGGACAACAAGGGCAACGTTGATTCGCGCGGCTCGCATGTCTGGGACGAGTTCTGGAGCAACGCCACGGCCGCCATCAAGGAAGCCGACCTGTACAGCGTGCCGTTCAGCGCCGCTGACCCGCTGAACACGCCGCGCGACATCAATCCGGCTGCCGCCGACAAGCTGCGCACGGCCCTGGTGGCTGCAGTGCAGAAGGTGCAGGCCTCGGGCGTTGCCTTCGACGCGGCGCGTGGCGATCTGCTGTTCTCCCAGCGTGCGGGCAAGAAGATTGCCCTCTACGGTGGTTGCGGCCCGCTGGGCTACTTCACCATCGCCTGCTCGGAAAAACCGCTCGACCAGGGCGGCTACAACATGGACGGCCAGCCCCACGGCAACACCTACATGCATGTGGTGAGCTTCCCCAGCGGCGGCGTGGAGGCGTACACCTTCCTCACCTTCTCGCTGTCGGACGATCCGGCCTCGGCGCATTACGCCGACTACACCCAGGCCTACGCCGCCAAGCAGTGGCTGCGCCTGCCGTTCTCGGAGGCCGACATCAGCGCCGACAAGAACTACCAGAGCATGAGCATCAAGGAGTAAGCCCGACACCTGCCCACGCCCCTTGCCCCGCCGCCCGGCGGGGCATTTTTTTGCGCGGGCCGCTGGCACGGCGCCAGGGTTTCAAGGGCAAAATGCGGCTTTTGCGCTCGCCCAACAAGCGCGAGCAGCTATCAAAACCATAGTAATTGCAAGGAGCTTGCAGCATGAGCATCAAAAGCGACAAATGGATCCGCCGCATGGCCGAGCAGCACGGCATGATCGAGCCCTTCGAGCCCGGCCAGGTGCGCCAGGCCGAGGGCAAGAAAATCATCAGCTACGGCACCAGCAGCTACGGCTACGACATCCGCTGCGCCCCCGAATTCAAGGTGTTCACCAACATCCACAGCACGGTGGTCGATCCGAAGAATTTTGATGAAAAAAGCTTCGTCGATTTCCAGGGCGACAGCTGCATCATCCCGCCCAACAGCTTTGCCCTGGCGCGCACCGTCGAATACTTCCGCATCCCGCGCAACGTGCTCACCGTCTGCCTGGGCAAAAGCACCTACGCGCGCTGCGGCATCATCGTCAACGTCACGCCCTTCGAGCCCGAGTGGGAGGGCTACGTGACGCTGGAGTTTTCCAACACCACGCCGCTGCCGGCGCGCATCTACGCCGGCGAGGGCTGCGCCCAGGTGCTGTTCTTTGAGAGCGACCCCGACGACGTGTGCGAAGTCTCGTACAAAGACCGGGGCGGCAAGTACCAGGGCCAGGTCGGCGTCACCCTGCCCAAGGCCTGACGGCCGGGCGCAAGCACAGGAGCGGGCACCATGCGCTGGGAAGGCAACCGTGAATCGGACAACGTCGAAGACCGCCGCGACGAGGATGGCGGCGGTGGCGGCGGCTTCGTCTTTGGCGGGCGCGGCATTGGCATCGGCACCATCGTCATCGCCCTGCTCGGCGGCTGGGTGCTGGGCATCAACCCGCTGACCATCCTGGGCCTGCTCAGCGGCGGCGGCGGCAGCCCGCCGGCCGTGCACCAGCAGGCGCCGGCGCACCGGCCACCGGCCGACGACCAGCTGGCGCGCTTTGTCTCGACCGTGCTGGCCGATACCGAGGACGTGTGGGCGGCGCTCTTTCGCCAGGGTGGCGGGCAGTACCAAAACCCCAAGCTGGTGCTCTTTCGTGGTCGCACGCCCACCGCCTGTGGCCAGGGGGAGGCGGCCATGGGGCCGTTTTATTGCCCGGCGGACCGCAAGGTGTATATCGACCTGGGTTTTTACGAAACCCTCAAGAACCAGCTTGGCGCCCCGGGTGACTTTGCCCAGGCCTATGTGATTGCGCACGAGGTGGGCCACCACGTGCAAAACCTGCTGGGCATCAGTGCCAAGGTTGAGCAAGCGCGCCAGCGCGTGAGCCAGGTGGAATACAACCACTTGTCGGTACGGCTGGAGCTGCAGGCCGATTGCCTGGCGGGCGTGTGGGCGCACCATGCGCAGAATGCACGCCAGATTCTGGAGCAGGGGGACGTCGAATCGGCCATGAACGCCGCAGCCAAGATCGGTGACGACGCCCTGCAGCGCGCCAGTGGCCGTGCAGTCTTGCCTGACAGCTTCACCCACGGTAGCAGTGCACAGCGCCAGCGCTGGTTCCACGCCGGGCTGGAAAAAGGCAGCGTCAAGGCCTGCGATAACTTTTCTGCATCTGCTCTGTAAGAAAAAATACAGGGTTTTCACTGGCGGTGCGACAATCGCAGGTTCATGAGCAATTCCTATTCCTCCCTTACGCTGGCTGAACCGCTCAAGCGTGCCGTGGCCGAGATGGGCTACGAGACCATGACGCCGATCCAGGCGCAGGCCATTCCGGTGGTGCTCTCGGGCCAGGACGTGATGGGCGCGGCCCAGACCGGCACTGGCAAGACGGCGGCCTTCTCGCTGCCGCTGTTGCAGCGCCTGATGCAGCACGAGAACAGCTCCGCCTCGCCCGCGCGCCATCCGGTGCGCGCCCTGGTGCTGCTGCCCACGCGCGAACTGGCCGACCAGGTGGCGCAGCAGATTGCGCTCTACGCCAAGTACACCAAGCTGCGCAGCACCGTCGTCTTTGGCGGCATGGACATGAAGCCGCAGACCATCGAGCTGAAAAAAGGCGTCGAGGTGCTGGTGGCCACGCCCGGGCGCCTGCTCGACCACATCGAGGCCAAGAACGCCATCTTGAACCAGGTCGAATACGTGGTGCTCGACGAGGCCGACCGGATGCTCGACATCGGCTTCCTGCCCGACCTGCAGCGCATCCTGAGTTACCTGCCCAAGAGCCGCACCACGCTGCTGTTCTCGGCCACGTTCTCGCCCGAGATCAAGCGCCTGGCCGGCAGCTACCTGCAAAACCCGGTCACCATCGAGGTGGCGCGTCCCAACGAAACTGCCTCCACTGTGGAGCAGCGTTTTTTCAGCGCCCAGGACGACGACAAGCGTCGCGCCATCCGCAAGGTGCTCAAAGAGCGCGCCATCCGCCAGGCCTTCGTTTTCGTCAACAGCAAGCTCGGCTGCGCGCGCCTGACGCGCGCCCTGGAGCGCGACGGCCTGCGCGCCGCCGCCCTGCACGGCGACAAGAGCCAGGATGAGCGCCTCAAGGCCCTGGAAGCCTTCAAGGCCGGTGAGGTGGATCTGCTGGTGTGTACCGACGTCGCGGCGCGTGGCCTGGACATCAAGGACGTGCCAGCGGTGTTCAACTACGACGTGCCGTTCAATGCCGAAGACTACGTGCACCGCATTGGCCGCACCGGCCGCGCCGGTGCCAGCGGCCTGGCTGTGACCCTGGTCGCCAGCAGCGACGCCCGCCTGGTGGCCGAGATCGAGAAGTTGACGAAGAAAAAGATCGAGGTCGAGGCCATCGAACTCGACGAGGAGCGCCCGCGTGGGCGCTTCAACGACGGCCATCGCGCCTGGCGCGATGAGGGCCGTGAAGGCCGCAGTCGCGAGGGCCGCGACGAGGCGGGCGAGAGCCCGGCGCCGCGCCGCAGCAGCTACCGCGCCCCAGCGGTGGCGCGCGACCCGTTCTTCGACAAGCCCTACGAAGCGCGCCCGCAAGCGAGTGAGCCTGCGAGCTGGGAAGTGGCGCTCAAGGCAGGCGTGCCGGCGCGCGGTGCCTTGTCGGCGAACATCAAGCCCCGGCGCAAGCTGGCGGCGCTGTTCAAGGCGCCGGTGGCGGCGGAGCCGGCAGCGCAATAACGGCCGCTAGTTGTAGA
>JAJTBK010000178.1 GCA_021286965.1 Comamonadaceae bacterium
TGACAAGCGTTGATCTATAATTCCCGGCTCTCGATTTGAGAGCTTATGTGCACCGGGCAGTACCTGATACGGCTGCCCGTTTTAAGTCAGTAAAAAGGAAAGCACCATGCGTCACGGCAACGGCCTTCGTAAACTCAACCGCACCAGCGCGCCCCGCAAGGCGATGCTGCAGAACCTGATTAACTCGCTCATCGAGCACGAGGCCATCAAGACCACCGTCCCCAAGGCCAAGGAACTGCGCCGCGTGATCGAGCCCATGATCACCCTGGCCAAGGTTGATTCCGTCGCCAACCGCCGCCTGGCGTTTGACCGCCTGCGCAGCCGCGACAGCGTCACCAAGCTGTTCAACGTGCTGGGCCCGCGCTTCAACACCCGTCCTGGTGGCTACACCCGCATCCTGAAGATGGGCTTCCGCGTCGGCGACAACGCGCCCATGGCTTACGTCGAACTGGTCGATCGCGGCGAAGAAGTGGCACAAGTTGCTGATTCTTCCGCAGCAGCCTAAAAAATAGGTTACAATAGCGTCTTGCCGCGCGGTGGAGCAGTCTGGTAGCTCGTTGGGCTCATAACCCAAAGGTCGGAGGTTCAAATCCTTCCCGCGCAACCAATACGCCAAAGGGCCTCAGCAATGCTGAGGCCCTTTTTGTTTTGTCGCGTATTTTTATTGTTGGTAGAAAAACATGGCGGCCATCACCAGCCCGGTGGTGACGATGCCCCAGCGCAGGGCGCCAGCTGGCAGCTGGCGCGCCACACGGGCGCCGGCGTAGCCGCCCAGGGTGGCGGCCAGCATCATCAGCAGTGCTTGCGGCCACTGCACGATGCCGCCGGCGGCGTAGATGGCGACGGCAATCGCCGTCAGCAGGGCCGATACCAGGTTCTTCATACCGTTCATGGCATTGAGCTGGGTTTGCCCCAGCAGGCCGAACAGCGCCAGTAGCAAAATCCCCAGGCCGCCGTTGAAATAACCGCCGTAGCCGGCCACCAGCAGCATTCCCAGGCCCGCCTTGAAGGCCGAGCTGCCATGCTGGCCGGCGCCAGCCCATTGGCGCAGCTGTGGGCCAAAGGCGAACAGGGCGGTGGCCGCGAGCAGCAGCCAGGGGATGATTTTTTTGAACGTGGCGTCGGGCGTGACCAGCAGCAGCGCCGCGCCGAGCGAGCCGCCGAGCAGCGCGAGCACGACCACGGCGCGCAGCGACAGCCCCGGCGGCGCCGCCATGTCCTGGCGAAAGCCCCAGGCCCCGGCCATGTAGCCCGGCAGCAGGGCGACGGTGCCGGTGGCGTTGGCCACCACCGGCGGCACGCCGGTGAAGACCAGCGCCGGCAGGGTCAGGAAACTGCCGCCTCCGGCGACAGCGTTGAGGGCGCCGGCGACAAAGGCGGCGGCAAGCAGCAAGGCGGTATCGAGCATCGGCCCATGTTACGGCGGCGGCGGCGGGCGATTGCTGCGCTGGCGTGCAAAAGACTTCAACGCTCGCCGGCGTACGGGTCGGCAAACCCCAGCTCTTGCAGGATGGCGCTTTCGTAGGCCTCCATCTCGCGCGCATCCTCCTCGCTGGTCTCGTGGTCCCAGCCCTGGGCGTGCAGCGTGCCGTGCACCAGCAGGTGGGCGTAGTGCGCGGCCAGCGTCTTGCCCTGCTCCTGCGCCTCGCGCTCGACCACCGGGGCGCACAACACCAGGTCGGCACAGACCGTGGGCTCTTGCTGGTAGTCGAAGGTCAGGACGTTGGTGGCGTAGTCCTTGTGGCGGTAGTCGCGGTTGAGCTGCTGCCCTTCTTCGGTGCCGACGATGCGCACCGTGATCTCGGCATCCAGCGCGAGCGCATGGCGGATCCAGCGCGCCACCTGGTGGCGCGGCAGGGCGGCGCGGTGCGCGCTGGCCTCGGGGTGGCGCGCAAATTGCAGCGACAGCTGCAGTTGGTTCAGTGCCATTTTGGCCTCCAGCGCTTATCTGGTAAGCGCTAATAGCTATCCAATTAATAGTGAATTCAATCGGCGCGGCGCGTGCGCTGCGCGTCGTAGGCATCGACGATGCGCGCCACCAGCGGGTGGCGCACGACGTCGGCGCTGGTAAAGCGCGTCACGGCAATGCCCTGCACGCGCTTCAAGACCCGCTCGGCGTCGATCAGGCCGCTGGGCATTCCCTTGGGCAGGTCGATCTGGCTGACGTCGCCCGTGACCACCGCCTTGGCGCCAAAGCCGATGCGGGTGAGGAACATTTTCATCTGCTCGGGCGTGGTGTTCTGCGCCTCGTCGAGGATGACGAAGGCGTTGTTGAGCGTTCTGCCGCGCATGAAGGCCAGCGGTGCGATCTCCAGCGCGTTGCGCTCGAACGCCTTGTGCACGCGCTCGTGGCCCATCAGGTCGTAGAGTGCGTCATACAGCGGGCGCAGGTAGGGATCGACTTTTTGCGCCAGGTCGCCGGGCAGAAAACCCAGGCGCTCGCCCGCCTCCACCGCCGGGCGCGTGAGCACGATGCGCTGCACGCTGGCGCGTTCGAGCGCATCGACGGCGCAGGCCACCGCCAGGTAGGTCTTGCCCGTGCCCGCCGGGCCGATGCCGAAGGTGATGTCGTGGCTGGCGATGTGCGCCAGGTACTGCGCCTGGCCGCTGGTGCGTGCACGCAGGTCGGCGCGGCGCGTGGCCAGCACCACGGCCTCGCCCTCGGTCGTGCTCAGTTCGGCGTCGCCGGCGAGCATGAGCTGGATGGTCTCGTCCTTGATGCTGCGCTCGGCCTGCTCGTACAGCGCCTGCAGCAGCTCCAGCGCCTGCGTGGCGCGGGCCTTGGGGCCGTCGATCTTGAATTGCTCGTGGCGGTGGGCGATGTGCACCTGCAGCGCCGCCTCGATGGTGCGCAAATGCTGGTCGGCCGGGCCGCACAGGTGTGCCAGGCGCAGGTTGTTGTGGGGGGTGAAGGTGTGGCGCAGGATCACGCGGATAATTCCATGGATGAACGTCCAGTGGATGGACGCAGGCAAAGGATGAGCATGATAGGCAAATTGACCGGCCAGCTGCTGGAGAAGAACCCGCCCGAGGTGCTGGTGGATTGCCACGGCGTGGGCTACGAGCTGCAGGTGCCGATGAGCACCTTCTACCACCTGCCGGGCCTGGGGGAAAAAGTCAGCCTGCTGACGCAATTCATCGTGCGCGAGGATGCGCAGTTGCTCTACGGCTTTGCCACGGCGGCCGAGCGCCAGGCGTTTCGTGAGCTCATCAAGGTCAGCGGCGTGGGCCCGCGCACGGCGCTGGCGATTTTGTCGGGCATTGGCGTGCCCG
>JAJTBK010000234.1 GCA_021286965.1 Comamonadaceae bacterium
CAACCTGCGGAAGGCGGGATTGGCGAGTGGCACCATCAGCGCGCGCGCCCCCGAATCGCGCGCCGGGAGCCGCAGCGGCTGCCCGCCCGGCCCCCCGGGGCGCGGAGCACTCCACAACGCGAGCCACCCGAGCAGCAATGCCAGGCCGAAGACCACGAGCATGACGTCGGCACCAAGCGCCACTGACAACGCGCTGGCCGTGACCACGCCCACCAACCCCGGCCCTTCCCGCCATGCGGTGATGCGACTGCGCTGCACGGGGTCGCCGCCAAGGCGGATGCCCCATGCCTGATGTGCAACTGCCAAAAGGCTGTGGGCGAGACAAGTGAATAAAAGACCAGCGACCAACCAGGCTGCCAGCGCTGCCGAGCCACGCACCAAGGGAAAGAATAGGCCTGCCATTCCCAGCATCAACAACAGCGCGGCACCGCCCAACACCCATAGCACGACGGACACGGTGCGGCGGTAGAGCAGATCGCTGGCACGCCCCAGCAAGGGCTCGGTTCCGGCATCAAGGAGCCGCAGCACAAGCAGCAACCCACCCACCGTGGCCAATGGCAGGCCCAGCGCCGTTGAGTAGTGATGCGGCAACACCACATATAAAGGAAGCGAGGCAAATGCCAGTGGCATCCCCAGCGCCCCATAGGCCACGCCGTCGCGCCAGGGTAGTTCAGACCTTGAAGAAGGTGCGCTGGTCGAGCTCATGGCCCCGCCCCTGGTGCGTGCGTTAGAAGCGCGCTGCGCAGGCCGGGCTCAGAGGTGCGCGGCGACAGCCAGATGGCGAAAAAGCGGCGTGCCAGCTCGGCATCGTCCGTGGCGCCCAGCAACTGCTCGCCGCGCCAAAAACGCATGCCCTGGCCGGGTTGGTACAGGCCGGTCAGCCGGTCGCCGGACTGCACGTCGGGCAGCAAGGCGGTCAACACTTTCAGCCAGCGTTGCGCCTGCGCGGGCGGCAGCTCGCCCTGGCGCTCGATCTCGTCGATGGAGCGCTGCGCGATGGCCGCGCCCTTGAAGGCGCGGTGGTAGCTCAGCTCCAGCGCCAGCGGGTAGTCACCAAAGTCGGCCGCCTTGAATTGCGGGCCCACCCACAGGCGGGCGTCATAAATGCGCAGCCCCAGAAAGCGCATCTGCCCCTGGCCCAGCAGGGCTGCGGCAGGCAGCGCCTGCTGCACAAAGCTGGGCGGGGCGGCTGCGCCATCGGCCGCAGCGGCGGCGCTCGCAACTGCGGCCCCCACGGCCACCGCCAGCACGCCCGTGCGCGCCAGGCGTTTTATCGATGAAATTGGGCTGTAAGGCATATGCAGCAAGCACCAGCAACTATGGTTATTAGTCTTTCACCAAGGTGTACTGCACCACGTCGATGTTGCGGCTGTCGAAGGCCGCCTCGCAGTACGCCAGGTAAAACTCCCAGGTGCGCAGGAAGGCCGCATCAAAACCCTGGGCCAGCACCTGGGCGCGCCGCTCGGTGAACTGGCGGTGCCAGCGGCGCAGGGTTTCGGCGTAGTCGGGGCCGAAGGCGAATTCTTCCACCACGCGCAGGCCGGCCTGCTGCGCGGCGGCGCGAAAGCGCGCCGGGCTGGGCAGGCAGCCGCCAGGGAAGACGTACTGCTGGATGAAGTCCGTGCCCTGCACGTAGCGCTCGAACAGCGCGTCGTCGATGACGATGCTTTGCACGCAGGCCCGGCCGCCGGGCTTGAGCAGCCGCGCCAGCGCGCCAAAGTAGCTGGGCCAGTAGGCCTCGCCCACGGCTTCCACCATCTCGATGGAGCAGATGGCGTCGAACGGCCCGTCCTGAATGTCGCGGTAGTCCTGCAAGCGCAGATCGGCCTGGGGCGCCAGGCCTGCGGCCTGCAGGCGCGCCTGGGCAAACGCCAGTTGCTCGGTGGATAGCGTCACGCCCGTCACATGGGCCTGAAATTCGCCCGCCGCCATTTCGGCCAGCGCGCCCCAGCCGCAGCCAATTTCCAGCACGCGGCTGCCGGGCTGCACGCCGGCGCTGTGCAGGGCGCGGCGCACCTTGGCGTGCTGCGCCTGGGTCAGGTCGCCCGCCAGGTCGCCCTGGAACCAGGCGGACGAGTAATTCATGCTCGGGTCCAGCCACAGCTGGTAGAAGGCGTTGCCCAGGTCGTAATGGGCGTGGATGTTGCGGCGGCTGCCCGCGCGGCTGTTGCGGTTGAGCAGGTGGCGCAGCCGGTAGGCCAGGCGCCCCCACCAGGCGCCGTAGACCAAAGATTCCAGCGCATCGCGATTGGCCATCAGCAGGCGCAGCAGGTCGGCCAGGTGCGGCGTGCTCCAGTCCTGGGCGATATAGCCCTCAGCCAGGCCAATGTCGCCCGAGCGCAGCACCGCGCCAAACACGCGCCAGTGGTGCAGGTGCAGGCTGGCGTGCGGGTAGCCGCCCTGGCCCAGTTGCAGGGTGCTGCCGTCGGGCAGCTCCAGGTGCAGCGTGCCGTGCTGCAGGCGCTGCAGCAGGCGCAGGCCGCTGCGCGCGCTGGCGGGCGCACTGGCGGGCAGGGGCAGCGAGAACGGGTTGCTGGCTGTGGTGGTCGTGGTGGTGGTGTTCATGGTCAGTGCTCGGATGAGGATGAACGGGAAACGGGCAGCACCGGCGCGGCGGGCTTGGCGTGGAACGGCACGTGTTTGAGCCACAGCAGCAAGGCGTTCCAGAGAATGCGGGCCATCACGCCCAGCGTCAGCAGGGGGTAGCGCCACAGCGCGCGGCGGCGGCTGGCGGCGGTAAGGGGTTCGAGCCGCCCGGCCATGCCGGTGAGCAGCACCGGGCCTTCTGCGTCGTGGTAGTCGATGCGCACCCGCGCCGAGCCCAGGCCCTCGGGCCCACTGCGGCGGAACTCGAAGCGGTAGCCGCCCTCCACCGCGCAAAACGGCGACACATGAAAGGCCTTGCGCGCCTGCAGCTCCTGGCCGTAGCGTGGCTGGTCGAGCAGATAGGCGTGGCGCTCGCCAAAGGTGTTATTCACCTCGGCCACGATGGCGCGCAGGCTGCCGTCGCTGCGGTGGCAGTACCAAAAACTCACCGGCTTGAAGCTGTAGCCCAGCACGCGCGGGTAGCACTGCAGCCAGATCTCGCCCTGCGCGTCGGTAATGCCCTCGGCGTGCAGCAGGGCCTCCAGCCAGGCCAGTGCGCCGCCGTGGCGCGGGTCGCTGCCGTCGCCGTGATCCGCATCACGAAAGGCCAGCACCCCGGCGCGGTTGAGGGCCAGCACCCCCGCCGCCTGCGGCTGATCGCGCAGCGTGCGCATGGGCAGCATAAGGAAGAAGGTGGGCACGCTGAAGCGGTGCTGGCGCGGGCGCAGCCGCGTGTGCCACACATGGCCGAAGCCAATGTGCGGCACAGGGCCGGGGGCGGCAGCGGGGGTCATGCGGCCTTCCTGCGCTGCACTTGCGCCAGCAGCGCATCGGCGGCGCGCCAGCCCGACTGCAGGCCGTCTTCATGAAAACCGTAACCCGTCCAGGCGCCGGCAAACCAGGTGTGCTGCGCGCCCTGCAGCTGCGACACGCGCTTTTGTGCGGCCATGGCCCCCAGGTCGAACACCGGGTGGTCGTAGTCGAACTCACCCAGCACCTGCGCCGGGGCAATGTCGTGCAAGGGGTTCAGCGACACCAGCACCGGCTGCGCAAAGGGCAGAGGCTGCAGGCGGTTGAGCCAATAGTGCAGGCAGACGCGGGCCGATTCCTGCGCGCCGCTGGCCGCGCGTTCGTAGTTCCACGCCGCCCAGGCAGCACGGCGCGGTTGGGCTGGTAGCGGATGGCGCCCAGCACCTGCTGCTCCAAAGCGCTGGGCTGGGCCAGCAGGCGCAGGGCCTGGTCGCTGTGCACGGCCAGCACCGCGGCGTCGAAGTGTTCGCTGCCGGCGCGGGTCTGGATGAGCACGCCAGCGGCGTTGCGCTGGATGCGTTCTACTGGCGTCGCTAGGCGCGCGTCCAGCCCCTGCACGATGGCATGGACGTACTGACGTGCGCCGCCCGCCACCGTGTACCACTGGGGCCGGTTCTGCACCTGGATCAGGCCGTGGTTGTGGCAAAAGCGCACCATGGTGGCGACGGGAAAGCGCAGCATCTGGTCCGTCGGGCAGCTCCAGATGCAGCCCAGCATGGGCAAAAAGTACCAGTCGCGGAACGCAGCGCCAAAGCCGTGCTGGTCAAGAAACTCGCCCAGCGGCTGGGCCAGCGCGTGGTCCTCACCGCGCTCGGCCAGGGCGGTGCACAGGCGGTTGAAGCGCAGCAGCTCGGCCAGCATGGCCAGAAAGCGCGGGCGCAGCAGGTTGCGCCGCTGGGCAAACACGGTTGCCAGGCTGGAGCCGCTCCACTCCAGCGCCCCCGCGCCCAGCGCGCCCGCACCCGGCACTTGTACCGAGAACGACATGTCCGACGCTGCCGTGGGCACGCCCAGTTCTTCCAGCAATGCAATCAGGCCGGGGTAGGTGCGCTCGTTGAGCACCAGAAAACCCGTGTCCACGCCATGCGTGACGCGCTGTCCCTGGGCATCGGGC
>JAJTBK010000559.1 GCA_021286965.1 Comamonadaceae bacterium
GGCCGAGAGCCTGGTGAAAAAACTCAGCAACGCTGCCACTGCCCCGCGTACGCCGGCGACAACGGAAAAATCCGGTGACCTGCGCCGGGTGGAAGAAGAGCTGGCCGACCTGCTCATGGCCCAGGTCGAGGTGCGGGTGAAAAAGCGCACCAAGCGCGCCGGCCGCGTCGAGGAAATGGGCGAGCTGGCGATTGCCTTTGGCTCGCTCGACGAGCTCAACGGCCTGATCGAGCGCCTGCGCGGCGACGCGCACTAAGGCGCTAGCGCCCCATGCGCCTGCCCTGGCCCCTGCCCGCGCTCCTGGCCTGGGGGCTGTGCTGGGCCTTGTTTGCCCTGCTGCAGCCGCGCTGGGGCCTGGGGCCGGCGCTGCTCGCCGCCGGCCTGCTGGGCACGCTCGCCAGCCTGGCGGGTGCGCGCTGGTGGCGCCGCATTTTCATCGCCGCCGGCTTTCCGCTGGCGCTGCTGCTGTCGGGGGCGGTGGCCTTGCCGGCCTGGGCCTGGCTGCTGGCGCTGCTGCTGCTGCTGGCGGTGTACCCGCTCAACGCCTGGCGCGATGCGCCGCTGTTTCCCACGCCAGAAGGCGCCCTGCAGGGCCTGGCAGCGGCGGCGCCGCTGGCCGCTGGCGTGCGTGTGCTCGATGCCGGTTGCGGCCTGGGCCACGGCCTGCGGGCACTGCGCGCGGCTTACCCGCAGGCGCAGATCGAGGGCCTGGAGTGGAGCTGGCCGCTGGCCGGCCTGTGCGCGCTGCGCTGCCCCTGGGCCCGGGTGCGCCGGGGCGATATCTGGGCCGCCGACTGGAGCGCTTACCAGTTGGTGTACGTGTTCCAGCGCCCGGAAAGCATGTCGCGCGTGCGCCTGCAATGCGCCACCATGGCCCCCGGCAGTTATGTGGTGAGCCTGGAATTTGCCCTGCCCGATACCCCGGCGAGCGCGCACACCGTGGGCCGCGATGGCCGGCCCCTGTGGATTTACCGCTTGCCGCTGGCAGATTAAAAACTGCCAGGTCAGTAAAAACCACAAGCGCTTTTGGTACATTTACCGCCGGTTTTTGAGGCTGGCACACCATAGAACGACAGGGGCCGCAGCATTGGCTGGCAAGCGCCCGGGGTTTCATGGAGGCGTCAGGTTGGTTTTTCGATCACCTGTAAAAAGAGAGAGAGATTCATGCACCGCATTTCCGTATTGCGCCCGCGCCTGCTCAGCGCCCTGGCGCTCAGTGCCTTCCTGGCCGGCTGCGCCAGTATGCAAAGCCACGACAAACTCGCCAGCGAGGTACAAGCCTCCAGCCGCGCCGAAGGCATCCCTGCCGCCCTGGCGCGCCTCGATGCCACGGCCACCTCCGAGGACGACAAGAAGGCGCTGCTCTACAACCTCGAACGCGGTGAGCTGCTGCGCCTGGACAACCGCTACGAGGAGAGCAACGGCTCCTTCCAGGTGGCCGACGAGCGCGTCAAGGAATGGGAAGAAAAGGCCAAGACCGACCCGAGCAAGCTCATGGGCATGGCCGGCGCGGCGCTGATCAGCGAGCGCCTCAAGGGTTATGAGGGCCAGGATTATGAAAAAGTCTTTCTGACCACGCGCCTGGCGCTCAACCGCGTCGCCATGGGCGATTTGGAAAACGCCCGCGTCGATATCAAGCGCACGCACGAGCGCGAGGCTGTGATTGCCGAATTCCGCGCCAAGGAATTGGTTGCTGCCGAAGAAGAAGCGCAATCGAAGGGTGCGGCCAAAGGCGGCAAGGAAATCAACGGCTACCCGGTGGAAACCCTGAATGACCCCGAAGTGCTGGCGCTGAAAAACGGTTATTCCAACGCCCTGAGCCATTACCTCTCGGGCTTTTTGTACGAGGTCATGAATGAATCGGGCCTGGCCGCGCCCGGCTACCGCAAGGCCATCGAGCTCAAGCCCGATACCCCGGTGCTCGAAGAAGGCCTGGGCGGCCTGGATAAGCGCAGCAGCTTCACCTGGAAGCGCAAGCAGCGCATGACCGACGTGCTGTTCCTGGTGGAAGCGGGCGACGCCCCGGCGCGCAAGCCCAAGGCCTTCACCCTGCCCGTGCCCACCGGGCGCGGCCTGGTCACGGCCAGCATCTCCTATCCCATCATCGAGCCGTCGAAGGACGTGCTGCTGACGCAGCTGTCTGCGGCGGAGCAGAACTTCAAGCTCGAACGCGTGGTGGACGTCAACGTCATGGCGCGGCGTGCGCTCAAGGACGAAATGCCCGGCATGGTGCTGCGCGGCGTCACCCGAGCCGTGGCCAAGGGCGTGCTGCAGGACCAGCTGCAGAAAAACGCCGGTATCTTCGGCGCCGTCGTCGGCGCCGTGGCCTCGGTGGCCACCGAGCAGGCGGACGACCGCATGTGGCGCATGTTGCCCGGGCGCATCTATATCGCGCGCGGCTACCTGCCGCCGGGCGAGCACAAGCTCAGCATCGATGGCAAGCAAATCCAGGCGCCCATCACCATCGACGGCCAGTACGCCCTGGTGCCGCTGCGCCTGTATGGCGACCGCGTGCTCGTCGGCCAGGTGGCCGTGATGGGCCAGCTCGCCCCCGCGCCGGCAGTGGCGCCGGCCAAGGACAGCGAGGCCAAGCCGGCCGCGCGCCCGGCCAAGGGCTCCAAGCCTGCCAAGGCGGCCAAGGCCCAGACGGCCCCGGCCGCACAGTAAACCGTGATTTGACCCGAGGAGCGTTTTGATGAATTTTCGTCCCCTGCTTGCCGCCGGCCTGATGGCGGCCTGCGCCCTGGCTGCCGCCCCGGCCCTGGCGCAGCACGATCCGGCGACGCCGCCGGCGGTCGCCGCCAAGGTGGCGCTGCGTGGCGAGGCCAATGGCATTGCCGTGCGCGAAATGCGCCTGGTGCGCAAGAACGACATCCTGGTGGTGCAGGCCGACCTGAGCAACGTCGGCCGCACCGACCGCACGGTGTTCTACCGCTTCAAGTGGCTCGACAGCGTTGGTAACCAGGTCGGCGATGGTGAATCCTGGAAGCAGCTGCGCGTGCTCGGCCTGGGCGAGCAGACCGTCAAGAGCGTGGCGCCCAGCGGCGCTGCCGTTGATCTGCGCCTGGAAATGAACGTTGAATCGCGCTGATCCGCAGCGCCCCCCGCAAGAGAAAGAGAGAGAGCACACCATGCAAACCACCGCTGTGCGCCGCGCCCTGGCTTTGGCCCTGGCCGCTGGCACCCTGGCCTTGACGGCCTGTACCAACCTGTCTTCCCCCGTGGTGCGTTTTGACCGCCAGGTGGACTACGGCGATGCCAAGGCGGTCGAGCTCGTGACCAACGAATTCGGCTCCACCGACCTGCAGATGATTGCCGAGAAGATGACCGGCAGCCTGCTCGAAACCGGCATCTTCCAGGGCCGCCCGACGGTGACCATCTCCACCGTGAAGAACAAGACCAGCGAGTACATCGACACCACCAACGTCATGAACTCGATCCAGACCACCCTGGTCAAGTCCGGCAAGGTGCGTTTCACGCGCTCGATCAACGAGATGCAGCAGGGCGTCGATGAGCTGCAGCGCCAGAACCAAAGCGGCCTGTACAAGCAGAACACCACCGCCAAGGTTGGCCAGATGACGGCCGCCAAGTACCAGCTCGAAGGCGAGCTCACCAGCATCGTCAAGCAAAGCAGCAGCACCAAGGACGTGTTCTACAAGTTCACGCTCAAGCTGTTTGACGTGCAAGAGGGCACCATCGAGTGGCAGGACGAAAAAGAAATCCGCAAGACCAGCAAACGCTGACCCCCGGGAGCCGTTTTATGCAACGCAGAACCACCCTCGCCCTGCTCGCTGCCAGCGCCCTGGCATGGGGCGCCGGCGCGCAGGCGCAGCAACCTGGCGCCGCGCCGCGCATCGCCGTCACCAACCTGGCGTACGCGCAGCAGGTGTCGGAGTACTTTGAAGTCGGCCAGTACCAGCGCAGCAGCCAGATGAGCGCGCAGGGCAGCTACAGCGCCGGCGGCAGCCACAGCATGTATGGCGGCTCGCACTCGGCCTCGGGCCAGCAGTCCATGCAGGCGAGCGAGCAGGCCAGCGGCACCTATGTGTCCGGGCGCTACAGCTACATCGAGCAGCGCGACCTCTCTGGCTACACCAACGACATCAAGGGCGCCATCTTGCAGGGCACCTTCTTCCGTCTGGTGCAGGGCAAGGAGTTTGACGCCGGCGCGCCGCAGGCGAGCAAGGCCGAGCAGGTGCTCAACCAGGTGCAAAGCGGGCGTATGCACACGCCGCGCAAGCAGCCCTCGGTGACCGACGTCATCGCGCGCATCAAGAAGGGCGAGTTCAACGGCGCCGACTACGTGCTCTTTGGCTCCGTCAGCTCGATTGACTTCACCGACGCGCTCTCGCCGCTGCAAGGCAGCAGCAGCGCCACGCGCCAGTACGGCCTGCAGCTGCTGGCCGACTTCTCGCTCATCAACACCAAGACCTTCGAGATCAAGGCGGCGTTCTCGGCCCAGGGCCAGGGCAACGACACCAAGATTTTGTCGGTGCGCGGCGACATTGCGCCGCCCAACCGCGCCAAGGTCATGCGCGAGACCTCGCTCTCGCTGGCGCAAGACGTGTACCAGCAGCTGACGCAGCAGCTCGGCCTGAGCGACCCCAACCTGGCCCGGGGCGTGCGCCCCGAGGGCGCGGGCGGCCACCTCCACGGCCAGCCCATGCCGGTGCAGCAGCCCCAGCCGCAGCCCGAGCAGGTGCTGATCCTCAAGTGATCGCGTGACCCGGTGATGCGCCATTGCCGATGGCACCAGGCCAGCCGCGTGCTGGCCTTTTTTTGCGCCTCTTTTTGTGCCTGTTGGGGTGCCTTATGGGGCCCGGCGGCGCAGGCGCAGCCGGCCATGGCGCCGGGGTGGACGCTGCAGCCGCTGCCCGCGCCCGGCGGCGCGCAGCTGCTGGCGCTCGAACGCGCGCCGGTGCTGGCGCCGCTGCGCTACCGCGTCATCGCCATCCCCGGCTCGGGCTGCGCCGGCATGGGCACTTTTGCACCACGCTACTTTGCCGGCCTGCAGCACGCGCAGCTGCTGGTGCTGCACAAGCCCGGCGTCGATCCCTGGGCACGCACGCCGGCCGATGCCTGCCCGCCGGACTTCGTGCAGCGCGATGCGCTCTCGGCCTGGCGGGCGGCGGCGCAGCAGGCGCTCACCGCGTGGCTGGCGCAGCAGCCAGCGCTGCCGACCTGGCTGCTGGGCATTTCCGAAGGTGCTGAGTTGCTCGCGGACCTGGCGCCGCAGCTGCCGCACCTGGCCGGGCTGGTGTTGATTGGCGCCAGCGGCCTCGACCCGCAAGAAGCCGGTGCCCTGCAGGCCGCGCGCCTGGGCCAGCAGGCGGCCTGGCAGGCGCTGGCGCGGGCCCAGGCCGGGGAGGCGCCCGACCATGCCGTCGTGCAAGGGCGCAGCCTGCGCTACTGGCGCGACCTGTGGCAGTGGCGCCTGGCGCAGCCACTGCGCGATGGCCCCTGGCCGCTGCTGCAGGTGTGGGGCGGGGCCGACGCCCTGGTGCCCGAGGCCGCCTACCAGCGCTTTGCTGCCCGCGCCCGCCAGCGCAGCGCGCCGTACTGCGCCCTGCGCCTGGCCGGCGCCGACCACGGCCTGCAAGGCCCGGCGCCAGGGCAGGACGGCTTGCCCCAGGTCTGGGCCCTGCTGGAGCAGGCTGCGCGCACCCAGGGGCAGATGGATTGTCCTTGACGCTATTAAAACAATAGCTACTGGCACTTGATAGACGTGCCCTAGAGCCTGTTTTGACCATGATTGCAGCCTGGTGGCGGCGTTGCAGATACCATGCACACCAATGAATTCCCCCACCCCCGATACCCGTTGGCGTGAGGACGCACGCACCATCGCCCTCGTCGGCCTGGCCCATGGCTCCTCGCACTTCTTTCACCTGCTGCTGCCGCCGCTGTTCCCGTTTCTGATCGCCGAGTTTGGCTACAGCTACGCCGAGCTGGGGCTGCTGCTGACGGTGTTCTTCGTCCTCTCCGGCGTCGGCCAGATGCTGGCGGGGTTCATCGTCGATCGCGTCGGCGCGCGTCCGGTGCTGCTGGGCGCCCTGGGCTGCTTCGTGCTCGCCGGCGTGGCCGCCAGCAGCGCCAGCGGCTACACCGGCCTGGTGCTGGCGGCGGCGCTGGCGGGGCTGGGCAACGCGCCGTTTCACCCGGCGGACTTCACCATCTTGAACCACCGCATCGCCCCGCAGCGCCTGGGCCATGGCTTTGCCGTGCACGGCATCTCGGGCAACCTGGGCTGGGCGCTGGCGCCGGTGTTCATGGCCGGGCTCACCGCCGCCACCGGCTCCTGGCGCCTGGCCTGTCTGGGCGGCGCGCTGCTGGCGCTGGCCGTGCTGCTGCTGCTGTGGTGGCAGCGTGCGGCGCTGGACGACCGCCAGGGCCTACCAGCGCCGCAGGCCGCCGCGCAGCCGGCCCCGAAGGGTGACCGGCCCGAGCACCCGCTGGCGTTTTTGCGCCTGCCCTCGGTCTGGCTGTGCTTTTCGTTTTTCTTCTGGAGCACCTGCTCGCTCAGCGCCATCCAGAGCTTTGCCGGCCCGGCGCTGCACCAGCTGTACGCCGTGCCGCTGGCGCAGACGGCGCTGGTCGTCACCGGCTACATGCTGTGCGGCGCGGCGGGCATGGTGCTGGGTGGGTTTTTGGTGGTACGCGTGCAGCGGCTGGAAAAAACCATTTCCCTGTGCCTGCTGGCCTCGGCGGCGTTGCTGCTGCTCGTGGGCCTGGGGGGGCTGCCGGGGCCGCTGGCCCTGGGGCTGACGGTGCTCGCCGGCGCCGGCATCGGCATCGCCGGGCCCTCGCGCGACATGCTCATCAAGCGCGCGGCGCCACCCGGGGCCACCGGGCGTGTGTATGGCACGGTGTATTCGGGGCTGGATTTGGGCTTTAGCGTGGCCGCGCCGGTGTTTGGCGCCCTGCTCGATGCGGGCGCCACCGCCGGCGTGTTCTACGGCGCGGCGCTGGCGCTGGTGTTGAGCGTGGCCAGCGCTGCCCTGGTCGGCCTGGGTGTGGCCGCGCGCCGCACGGCGCTGGCATGAAGATCCAGCTCCTGTCCGATCTGCACCTGGAGGTGCACCCGCAGTTCCAACCCCAGCCGGCGCCGGGCGCCGATGTGCTGGTGCTGGCCGGCGATATCGGCTCTTACCAGGCCGGCTCGCTCCTGGCCGATGAGGACTTTGGCCTGGCGCGCTTTTCGCCGCTGCCGCCGAGCGCCGGCGGTGCCGGCTGGCCGACGCCGGTGCTGTTCGTGCCCGGCAACCACGAGTACGACGCGCAGGACTTCGACGCCGCGCACGCGCGCCTGCAGGCCGTGTGCCAGCGCCTGGGCATCCACTGGCTGGAGCGGCAGGAGCTGGTGCTGCAGGGCGTGCGCTTCATCGGCACCACGCTGTGGAGCGACTTTGACGCCCTGGCGCAGCACCGGGGCCTGCAGCGCCCCGAGCAGCAGCAGGCGCAGCGCGAGAAAGCCTTTCGCGCCGCCAACTACTACCTGCGCAAAACCGGCGGCACGCGCAACGGCCTGCCTTTTTTGGCGCCTGAAGTGCGCGCCCAGGCGCTGCAGTACCAGGCCTGGCTGCGCGCCGCCCTGGCCCAGCCCTTTGCCGGGCCGACGGTGGTGGTGACGCACTTCGCCCCCAGCCTGGCCAGCGCCGACCCGCGCTACGGCCTGGTGCCGGGCACGGCCGGCTTTTGCAACGCCCTCGATGCACTGCTGGCGCAGGCGCAGCTGTGGCTGCACGGCCATCTCCACACCGCCATCGACTACCAGGCCCAGGGCTGCCGCGTGGTGGCCAACCCGCTGGGCTACGCGCGCAAGGGCGAGCAGGGCGGCTTTGCGCCGCAGCAATGCCTGAGCATCTGACTGCGCCGGCGGGTGTTGCCGGCGTGGTGGCGGGCTACCATCGCAGCTTCACCCTTGAAGGAGTACGCGCATGAAAGTCCTGTTGGCCATCGACGGCAGTCCCTACACCAAGAAAATGCTGGCCTACCTGAGCACCCACGAGGAGTTGATCGCCGGCACGCACCAGTTCACCGCCCTGACGGTGCAGCCGCCGCTGCCCCCGCGCGCGCGCGCCGCCCTGGGCAAGGCGGTGGTGGAGCAGTACTACGCCGAGCAGGGCGAAAAAGTGCTGGCGCCGGTGTCCAAGTACCTGGAGCGCCACAAGGTGGCGTTCACGCCGCAGATCAAGGTCGGCGCCGCCGGCGAGACCATCGCCAAGGTGGCCACCGAGGGCGAGTTCGACCTCATCGTCATGGGCACGCAAGGCCACGGCGCGCTCGGCAAGCTGGTCATGGGCTCGGTCAGTACCCAGGTGCTGGCCAGCTGCCAGGTGCCGGTGCTGCTGGTGCGCTGATCAGGCCGCGTCCAGCACCTGCGCGGCGTGTGCGGTCAGGGCCCCGGTGAGGGCGTCGAGCAGTGCCGATTGCAGGTTCCAGCAATGCCAGTAAAGCGCAATCGGCAGCGAAAAAGCGGGTGCCAGGTTGACCAGTTCGCCCTGCGCCAGCGCGCTGCGCGCCAGCAGTTCGGGCACCACGCCCACGCCCCAGCCGGCGCGCACGGCGCGCACCTGGCCTTCGGAGCTGGGCAGGTAGATGTGGCCCAGCGCCACGCGCGGCAGGCCAAAGCAGCGGGCGATGAATTCGGCCTGCATGTCGTCCTTGCGGTTGTAGGAAAGAAACGGCACGCGGTGGAAGTTGTGCGCCGTCAGCCCCTGCGGCAGGTGGCGGCGGGCGTAGTCCGGCGCGGCCACGGCGACGTAGTGCATGGCGCCCAGCGGTAGCACCTTGCAGCCGCGCAGCGCCTGCGCCAGCGTCGTCACGCAGCCGAGCACCTGGCCCGAGCGCAGCCATTCGGGCGTGAAATCCTGGTCGTCGGCAATCACCTCCAGCGGCAGGCCGTCCTGCACCAGCGGCTGCAGGGCGTCGGGCGCCCAGGTGGCGATGCTGTCGGCGTTGATGGCGATGGCAATGCGCTCGTCCGCGCGCAGGCCGCCGGCGCCGCCCGGGGTCAGGTCGCGCAGGTCGCGTTCGAGGTCGGCGCGCAGCAGGCGCAGCTGCTGGCTGTGCTTGAGCAGCAGCTGCCCCGCCGGCGTGGCCTTGAGCGGGCGGCTGCGCACGATGAGCACCGAGCCGACCTGCGCTTCGAGCACGCGCAGGCGCTGCGAGACGGCCGATTGCGTGATGTGCAGGCGCTGCGCGGCGCGCTCAAAACCGCCTTCTTCGACGATGGCGGCCAGGCATTCGAGGGCGGCGGGGTCGTAGCTGCTCATATTAGTCATTCTGATGAGATGGCAAAGAGTTTAATTTCTCTTTTTAAAAAAACCATCTCGGCGCACACTGCGCGGCATGAAAACCATTGTCCTGGGCGCCGGCATCATCGGCATCAGCACCGCCTGGCATTTGCGCGAGCGCGGCCACGAGGTCACCGTCATCGACCGCCAGCCGGACGCGGCGCTGGAGACGAGTTTTGCCAACGCGGCGCAAATCTCGGTCAGCTACTGCGAGCCCTGGGCGAACCGCCAGGCGCCGTGGAAAGCGCTCAAGTGGATGTTCGACAAGGAGGCGCCGCTGCTGTGGCGCCCGCACTTGGACGCGCAGCAGTGGCGCTGGTGCCTGCAGTTTCTGGCGCAGTGCAACGACGCTGCGTTCGAGCGCAACGTGGCGCAGATCGTCGCCCTGGGCGCCTACAGCCACCAGGCGCACAAGGCGCTGGTGCAGCAGCTGGGCATCGACTACCACCGCCTCGAGCGCGGCATTGCGCATTTCTATACCGACCAGCAATCCTTCGAGGACGCCGCGCAGGCCGTTGAAGTGATGCGCCGCTACGGCGTGCAGCGGCGCGTCGTCTCGCGCGAGGAGCTGTTCCAGATCGAGCCCGCCTTCCAGGCCTACGGCGCGCACATCACCGGCGGCACCTACACCCGCAGCGACGAGAGCGGCGACGCGCGCGAGTTCACCCAGCAGCTGGCGCGCCACTGCGCCGCGCAGGGCGTGGAGTTTCTCTACGGCCAGGCCGTGCAGCGGTTGCACAAAGACGGTAATGCTATTAAATCTGTAGCTGTTCGCGCAGTCTCAGAAAGCGCTAGCGGCCAAAAAGAGCAGATATTGCAGGCCGACGCCGTGGTCGTCGCCTGCGGCAGCTACAGCGCGCCGCTGCTGCGCAGCGTGGGCGTGGACGTGCCGATCTACCCCGGCAAGGGCTACAGCGCCACCTTCCCCATCCTGCGCCCGGAGGCGGCGCCCGTGGTTTCGGCGATTGACGACGGCAAGAAGATTGCCATGAGCCGCCTGGGCAACTTCCTGCGCGTGGCCGGCACCATCGAGCTCAACGGCTGGGGCATGGACCTGGACAGCCCCCTGGGGCGCGCGCGCTGCCACATGCTGTCGCGGCGCATCGAAACCATCCTGCCCGGCGTCTGCGACACGCGCACGCCCGAGGAGGGCGGCAACCCGCAGTACTGGATGGGCCTGCGCCCGGCAACGCCGACCAACATTCCCTTCATCGGCCAGACCCGCGTCGCCGGCCTGTGGCTCAACGCCGGCCACGGCACCCTGGGCTGGACGCACGGCGCCGGCTCGGGCAAGGCGCTGGCCGAGCTCATCAGCGGCGAGCGCCCGGCGATGGCGTTCGACTTCCTGGGCGAGGGCCGCCAGCGCCAGTACCGTCCGGTGGCCGCAGCCTGATGGCACTGGCGGGATCAGCGCCCGCCGCCCCAGGCACGGTTCGGGGCGCCGGGCTTATTTTTTCTTTTCCAGGCGGATGCCCATGGGGCCTTTGATGGAGCCGTCGTCCTGCAGCGTCAGCACCAGGTTGCCGCCGGGGGTGACGAGCTTGACCTTGTTGTCCTCGACCTCGTACTTCATCTCCACCTCCATGCCCATCACGGTTTGCACCACCTTGCCGCCGGACTTGAATTCCAGCTCCATCCCGGGGCCGCTGTAGGTGCCGCTGACCTTGGCGCCGCAGGCGGCCAGGGCGAGCAGGGCGGCGAGGGCCAGAACATGGTGTACGCGCTTCATACTTACCTCCTTCACTCTCTGGTTAAAAAATCCTGGGCCGGGCCGTGCCGGTGGGGCAGGGCGATAATCGGGCGCCCTGTTTGCTGCCCACCACCGTCTTGAGCCCCTCCGCCTTGAAGCCTGCCGCCGCCACCGTTTTTTCTGCCCGCCAGTTCCGCGCTGCGCTGGGCATGTTTGCCACCGGGGTGACCATCGTCACCGCGCGCGGGCCGCAGGGCGAGCCGGTGGGGCTGACGGCCAGCTCGTTCAACTCCGTCTCGCTCACGCCGCCCCTGGTGCTGTGGAGCCTGGCGCACCAGACCTCGGCACTGCCGGTGTTCCAGGGGGCGACGCATTACGCCATCAACGTGCTGACGGTGGCACAGCGTGCCCTGGCCGAGCGCTTTGCCATGCGCGGCGTGGACCGCTGGGCGGGCGTGGCGCATCGCCCGGGCGCTGGCGGCGCGCCGTTGCTTGAGGGCGCGGCGGCGGTGTTCGAGTGCGCCAACCGCAGCCAGTACGTCGAGGGCGACCACACCATCTTCGTCGGCGAGGTGCTGCACTGCACGCACCAAGACGGCAGCAGCCCGCTGCTGTACCACGGCGGCATGTTCTACACCGAGCATCCGCTGGGGCAGATCTCGCCGCAGGCGCTGCGTCCGGCGCACAAGTGATCAGCGCAGCGGTGCCGGCGCGCTGGCGCTGCTGCCCTGCTCGGGCAGCTCGATCTTGACTTCGAGCACCTCCAGGTTGTCCTGGCGCTCGAAGTGCACCTTGAGGTCGCTCGAGTCGATCTTGACGTACTTGGAGATCACCGCCATCAGCTCGCGCTGCAGCGCCGGCAGGTAGTCCGGCTGGCTCGGGCTGCGGCCGCTGCGCTCGTGCGCGAGGATGATCTGCAGCCGCTCCTTGGCGACATGGGCCGATTTTTTCTTCTCGCCCATGAACATGCTCAACAACGACATGGCTGCTTACCTCCCGCCAAACATGCGCTTGAAGAACCCGGGCTTGACGGCTTCGGTAAAGCGCAGCGGGCGCTCCTCGCCGAAAAAGCGCGCCACCACGTCCTTGTACGCTTCGGAGACGTCGGTGCCGGTGAGGTGGATGGCGGGCAGGCCCTGGTTGGAGGCTTGCAGCACGGCTTCGGATTCGGGGATGACGCCGATCAGCGGGATGCGCAAAATGTCCTGAATGTCCTCGATGCTCAGCATCTGCCCCTCCTGCACGCGGCCGGGGTTGTAGCGCGTGATCAAGAGGCGTTCCTTGATGGGCTCGCCGCCCTCGATGGCGCGGCGGGTCTTGCTCGCCAACATGCCCAGGATGCGGTCGGAGTCGCGCACCGAGGAGACTTCCGGGTTGGTCACCACCAGGGCCTCGTCGGCAAAGTGCATGGCCATGAGGGCGCCGCTCTCGATGCCGGCGGGCGAGTCGCAGACGATGTACTCAAAGCCCATCTCGGCCAGGTCTTTGAGGACTTTTTCCACGCCGTCGAGCACCAGCGCGTCCTTGTCGCGCGTCTGGCTGGCGGCGAGCACGAACAGGTTGTCGCACTGCTTGTCCTTGATCAGCGCCTGGTGCAGGTTGGCCTCACCCTGGATGACGTTGATCAGGTCGTACACCACGCGCCGCTCGCAGCCCATGATGAGATCGAGGTTGCGCAGGCCGACGTCAAAGTCGATGACGGCCGTCTTGTGCCCTGCCAGCGCCAGGCCGGAGGCGAAGGCCGCGCTGGTGGTGGTCTTGCCCACGCCCCCTTTGCCGGAGGTGACGACGACGATTTTTGCCATGAATGCGGTTTCCTTAGGGATTGAAGGTCGGTACTGAAAAATTACAAGGGTTCGATCAGCAGCTTTTCGCCGTCCAGGCGCACCTGCGCCGGCTTGCCGCGCACGTTCTCGGGCAGCTCGGTCTCGGTGGTGCGGTAAAT
>JAJTBK010000265.1 GCA_021286965.1 Comamonadaceae bacterium
GATTTGCTCGGGCGTCCGGTACAGATCGTCGCCGGCGCCGAACGCGCCCTGCGCGCCGCGCGCAGCGACTGGGACCTGGCACAGCTCGACCTGGCAAGCCACGGCCGCACGCGCCTGCTGCGCAAGGCCGGCAGCGCCGCCGGCGCCCTGCTGCGCGCGCCACAGTGGCGCGCCGCACGCTGGGGCGCCGCACTGCTGCTGGGCGTGCACCTGCTGGGCCTGAACGCCTGGGCCTGGCAGGAACGCCAGGCACTCACCGCCAAGCAGTCGCAGGTGCGCAGCCTGCTCCAGCAAACCTTCCCGCAGATCCAGGTGGTGGTCGATGCGCCGCTGCAAATGCAGCGCGAGCTGGCGCAGCTGCGCCAGGGCGCCGGCGGCATTTCCGAAAACGACCTGGAGCCGCTATTGGCCACCAGCGGCCAGGCGCTGCAGGCCATTGCCGGCACCGGCCTGCCGCAAGCCATCGACTACCAACACGGCGAACTGCGCCTGCGCGGCCTCGATGCCACGGGCGATTTCATCGCCGCCTTGCGCGAACGCCTGGCCGGCAGCGGCTACCAGGCGCAAGCGAGCGACAGCGCCCTGACCATCCGCCCGGAGGCCCAGCCATGAACGCCCCCCGCCCCGCCGCCGTGCAGGCGCTGCAAGCGCGCTGGCAAAAGCTCGCCGCCCGCGAGCAGAACCTGCTGCTCGGCGCCAGCGCCGTGCTCAGCCTGGCCCTGCTGTGGTGGCTGGCCCTGGCCCCGGCCCTGGCAACGCTGCGCAGCGCGCCCGCACGCCACGCCCAGCTCGACGCCCAGCTGCAGCAGATGCAGGCCCTGCAGCTCGAAGCACAACAGCTGCAAAACGCCCCCCAGCTGCGCACCGCCGACGCCCGCCGCAGCCTGCAAAACGCCCTGGCGCAACAGCTCGGCGACAGCGCCAAGATCCAGTTCAGCGGCGACCGCGCCACCGTGACGCTGAAAGACGCCCACGCCAGTGCCCTGGCGCAATGGCTGGCGCTGGCGCGCAGCAACGCCCACGCCGCGACGCAGGAAGCGCACCTGGCGCGCGCCGGCGACGCCAGCCCCGCCGCACGCGGCGCCCCACCGGAGGAGCCGCGCTGGAGTGGCACCCTGGTGCTGAGCCTGCCGAGCGCGGACAAAGGCCGCTGATGTCCCATCCTGCTGCGGCCCACCGTCCTCCCGCTGCGGGCGCATCGGCGCGCCCACGCCCATCCTCGCGCCCGTCCTCGCGCACACGCCGCGCGCCGCCACCGCCGCGCGCGCCCAAAGGCTGGGCGCTGGCCGGGCTGGCACTCGGACTGCTGGCGGCGCTGGTCTTTTTTGCCCCGGCACAGTGGCTTGCCGGCACCCTGGCACAGGCCAGCGGCCAGCAGCTGGTGCTGGCGCAGGCGCGCGGCACCGTCTGGAGCGGCTCGGCCCAGCTGGTGCTCAGCGGCGGCGCACAAAGCCAGGATCGCGCCGCCCTGCCCGGGCGCGTGCAGTGGCAGCTGCGCCCGCGCTGGTGGGGCCTGAGCCTGCAGCTGCAGGCCGACTGCTGCACCAGCAGCCCGCTGCGCCTGGCCCTGGCGCCACGCTGGAGCGGTGCGCGCGTGCTGGTGCGCGACGGCCAGAGCCAGTGGCCGGCGCAAGTCCTGAGCGGCCTGGGCACGCCCTGGAACACGCTGCAGCCGCAGGGCCGCCTGGCGCTGCAAACCCAGGGCCTGAGCCTCGATTGGACCCAGGGCCGGCTGCAGCTGGCGGGCCAGTTGCAGCTCGATGCGCTGGGCATGTCCTCGCGCCTGTCCACCTTGCGCCCCATGGGCAGCTACCGCCTGCTGCTCGCCGGCAGCAGCGCCAGCGCCCCCAGCCTGACGCTGCAAACCCTCGAAGGCCACCTGCTGCTCAGCGGCAGCGGCCAATGGGTCGGCGCCCGCCTGCATTTCACCGGCGAAGCCAGCGCCGCGCCCGACTACGAGGCGCAGCTGTCGAACCTGCTCAACATCATCGGGCGCCGCTCCGGCCCCCGCTCCGTCATTTCCCTGGGTTGACTGATGTGACTTCCAAGACCCCGCGCCTCTTTCAGTTCGCTCTCAATTCGATAGCTGCCTGCGCTTTATTGGCAAGCGCTAGCGGCCCAATTCATGCCCAAACGGCGATCAGCCCCGGCCAGACCAGCGTGCGCCCGGGCGAGCCGGTGACGCTGAACTTCTCTGGCGCCGACATCGAGGCCGTGGCGCGCACCATGGCCACCATCACCGGGCGCAACGTGGTCGTCGATCCGCGCGTCAAGGGCCAGCTCAACCTGGTGACGGATCGCCCGGTGGCGCCGGCGGCTGCCTTCGACCAGTTCCTGGCGGCGCTGCGCCTGCAGGGCTTTACGGTGGTCGAGGCTGCCGGCCTGTACAAGGTCGTGCCCGAGGCCGACGCCAAGCTGCAGGCGGGCAGCGTCGGCGTCTCGCAAGGTGGTGGCAGCGCCGGCGTGCCGCACGGCGGGCAGATCGTGACGCAGATCTTCAAGCTCAACTTTGAGAACGCGAACAACCTGGTGCCGGTGCTGCGCCCGCTCATCAGCCCGAACAACACCATCAACGTCAACCCCGGCAACAACTCGCTGGTCATCACCGACTACGCCGACAACCTGCAACGCATGGCGCGCATCATTGCCGCCATGGACGTGGCCAACGCCACCGACGTCGAGATCATCGGGCTGCAATACGCCCTCGCGGGCGACCTGGTGCCGCTGCTCACGCGCCTGGTCGATGGCGGCAGCAGCGGCGGCGCCGGCGCCCCGCAGGGCCAGGCCGACACCGCGTTCAAGACCGCGCTGCTGGCCGAGCCGCGCAGCAACTCCATCGTCGTGCGTGCGGCCAACCCGGCGCGCGTGGCGCAGATCCGCTCCCTGGTGGCCAAGCTCGACCACCCCGCCGCCCCCGGCAGCGGCGCAGCCACCGGCAACATCCACGTCGTGTACCTGAAAAATGCCGACGCCACCAAACTCGCCGTGACGCTGCGCGCTGCCATGGCGAGCATGGGCGGCGTGGCCGCCGCCGGTGGCGGTGGCGGCGGTGGCGGGGCCACCGGCGGCAGCGGCCTCACGCCCACCAGCACCACGGGCAGCAGCTCCGGCCTGGCGGGCGCCAGCGCGGGGGGCAGCGGCGCCGGCCTGGGCGCGGGCGCCAGCCTGTCGGGCAGCAACAGCAACCAGCCCTCCACCGGCGGCCTGATCCAGGCCGACCCGACGACGAACTCGCTCATCATCACCGCCCCCGAGCCGCTGTACCGCCAGCTGCGCGCCGTCATCGACAAGCTCGACGGCCGCCGCGCCCAGGTGCTGGTCGAGAGCCTGATCGTCGAGGTCACGGCCCGCAAGCTGGCCGAGTTCGGCATCCAGTGGCAGGGCGTGATGGGCAAGAACGGCGACGGCGTGGTCGGCGCCATCGGCAACAACTCCAGCATCTCCGGCGGCAACATCATCAACCTCACCGCCGGCCTGGCGCAGGGCGGCACGGCAGCGGCAACGGCGGCCAACAGCCTGGGCAAGGGCCTGAACCTGGCACTGGCGCCGCGCGTCGCCGGGCAGTATTACCTCGGCGCGCTGGCCAACTTCCTGCAAAACAGCGGCGACGCCAACGTGCTCTCGACCCCGAACCTGATGACGCTGGACAATGAAGAGGCGAAGATCGTCATCGGCGACAACGTGCCCTTCGTCACCGGCTCGTACGCCAACACCGGCAGCAGCAGCGGCGCCGTCAACCCCTTCACCACCGTCGAGCGCAAAGACGTGGGCCTGATGCTCAAGGTGCGCCCGCAGATCAACGAGAACGGCACCGTCAAGCTGGCGATCTACCAGGAAATCTCCAAGGTCGATTCCTCCACCCTCAAGGACCCCAACGGCCCGACCACGAGCAAGCGCTCGGTCGAGTCGAACGTGCTGGTCGATGACGGCAGCATCATCGTCATCGGCGGCCTGCTCGAAGACC
>JAJTBK010000127.1 GCA_021286965.1 Comamonadaceae bacterium
GAAGCAGTTGACCAGACCCACGGCCTGCTCGCTCCCATCGGGCGCCTGCGCCCAGGCGATGACGCTGAACGCCCCCACGCGCTGGGCCAGGGCCGATGGCAGCTGCGCCTTGACGGCAGGCGCCAGCGGCTCACCACCGCCGGCGGGGTCGCTGGCGTAGGCGTCGAGCAGCGCCACCAGGGCAGCGGCGTCGCGCGGGTTGGCGTAGTCCACCGCGCGCACGCTGATGGCGGCCGCGCTCATGCCCCACCCCCGTTGCGGGCAGCGCTGGCCAGGCGCTCGGCGCAGGCACTCGCCAGCGCCTGCTCGCGCGCCTCGACCATGACGCGCAGCAGCGGCTCGGTGCCGCTGGCGCGGATGAGCACGCGCCCACTTTGGCCCAGCTCGGCCTGCACGGCCTCGGTTTCCGCCGCCAGGCGGGCGTTGCTGCGCCAGTCCTGGCCCGGCTGCAGGCGCACGTTCAGCAGCACCTGCGGAAACAGTTGCACATCGGCCAGCAGCGCGGCCATGGTCTGGCCGCTGCGCACGCACGCTTGCAGCACCTGCAGCGCGCTGACGATGCCGTCGCCGGTGGTGTGCTTGTCGAGCGCCAGCAGGTGGCCGGAGCCCTCGCCGCCGAGCAGCCAGCCGTGGCGTGCCAGCTCTTCGAGCACGTAGCGGTCACCCACCTTGGCGCGCACCAGCTTCACGTCCTGCGCTTGCAGCGCCAGCTCCACCGCCATATTGGTCATCAAGGTGCCGACGACGCCGGGCACCAGCTCGTCGCGCGCCATGCGCTCGCGCGCCAGCAGGTACAGCAGCTCGTCGCCGTTGAACAGGCGCCCGCTGGCGTCCACCATCTGCAGGCGGTCGGCGTCGCCGTCGAGGGCGATACCGTAGTCGGCATGGTTGGCGCGCACGGCGCGCACCAGGGCCTCGGGGTGGGTGGCACCCACTTCGTGGTTGATGTTCAGGCCATCCGGGGCGCAGCCGATTTCGATCACGTCCGCGCCCAGCTCGTGGAACACCTTGGGCGCAATCTGGTAGGCGGCGCCGTGGGCGGCATCGACGACGATGCGCAGGCCCTTGAGCGAGAGGTCGTGGGCAAAGGTGCTTTTGCAAAATTCGATGTAGCGCCCGGCAGCATCATCGAGGCGGCGCGACTTGCCCAGCTGCACCGAATCGACCCAGGCGGGGGGCTCGGCCAGCGCGGCCTCGACGTCGCTCTCCCAGGCGTCGGGCAGCTTGCTGCCCTGGGCGCTGAAGAACTTGATGCCGTTGTCGCCAAACGGGTTGTGGCTGGCCGAGATGACCACGCCCAGGCTGGCGCGCTGCGCCCGCGTGAGGTAGGCCACGCCCGGCGTCGGCAGGGGGCCGAGCAGCACCACGTCCACGCCGGCGGAGTTCAGCCCCGATTCCAGCGCCGATTCGAGCATGTAGCCCGAAATGCGCGTGTCCTTGCCGATGAGCACCACCGGGCGCTCCTCGTTGCGGCGCAGCACACGGCCCACGGCGTGGCCCAGGCGCAGGACGAAATCGGGCGTGATGGGGGCTTGGCCGACGGTGCCACGGATGCCGTCGGTGCCGAAGTATTGGCGGGTCATGGTTGCGTCTCTCTCTCAGTGAAATCAGGGGTGGGGGCCTGCGCCTGCATGGCCTGCCAGACGGCCAGGGCAGCGACGGTGGCGCGCACGTCGTGCACGCGCACGATGGCCGCGCCCTGCTGCACCGCCAGCAGCGCCGCCGCCACGCTGGGCGCCTGGCGCTCCTCTACAGGCAGGCCGGTGACGGCGCCGAGCGAGGACTTGCGCGACCAGCCCGCCAGCAGCGGCCGGCCCAGCGCCAGCAGTGCGCGCTGGCGTGCGAGCAGGGCAAAGTTTTGTTCCACCGTTTTGCCAAAGCCAATGCCGGGGTCGATGGCGATACGATCCTTTTCGACCCCTAGCGCTTGCAGGGATTGCGTCTGCAGCTCTAAAAATGAGAGCACCTGCGGCAGTACGTCGCCCACCATGGGCACGGCCTGCATGGTCCGCGGCTCGCGGTACATGTGCATCAGGCAGACGCCACACGTCGGGTGCGCGGCCACCACCTGCGCGGCGCCGCTTTGGCGCAGGGCCCAGATGTCGTTGACGATGTCCACGCCCAGATCCAGCGCCTGCTGCATCACCGCCGGCTTGTAGGTGTCGATGGAGACGGGCACGCCCAGGCGCACTGCCGCGCGCAGCACCGGCAGCACGCGCGCGAGTTCTTCCTCCAGCGGCAGCGACGGACTGCCGGGGCGGGTGGATTCACCCCCAATGTCCAAAATGTGCGCGCCCTCGGCCAGCAGCTGCTCGCAATGCGCCAGCGCCGCCGCGCTGCTGGCGTGCTGGCCACCATCGGAGAACGAATCGGGCGTGGTGTTGATGATGCCCATGACCAGTGGGCGCGAGAGGTCAAGGCGAAAGCGGCTGGTTTGCCAGAACATGGAAGAGGCCAGGGACGTTGCGAGCGGGCGAAAAAACGGGGCCGCTGGGGCCCCGTACTGGTTCAGGCAGGCTCAGGCTGCCGTGGGTGCCGGGTCGGGCTTGACCGCTGGCGTGCCGCCACCGGCGTCGCCACCACCCGGGGGCGGGGTGCGCGGCGTCCAGTCCTTGGGCGGGCGCGGCTCCTTGCCGGCCATGATGTCGTCGAGCTGCTCGGCGTCGATGGTTTCCCAGTCGAGCATGGCTTTCGCCATGGCGTGCATCTTGTCGGAATTTTCTTCGATCAGGTGGCGCGCCAGGGCGTACTGCTCGTCGATGATGCGGCGCACCTCGGCGTCCACCTTCTGCATCGTGTCTTCCGAGATGTTGGTGGTCTTGGTGACCGAGCGGCCCAGGAACACCTCGCCCTCGTTCTCGGCATACACCATCGGGCCCAGGGCCTCGCTCATGCCGTATTTCATGACCATGTCGCGTGCCAGGTTGGTGGCGCGCTCGAAGTCGTTGCTGGCACCGGTGGTCATCTGGTGCATGAACACTTCTTCGGCGATGCGGCCACCGAACAGCATGGCGATCTGGTTGAGCATGTACTCCTTGTCGTAGGAGTAGCGATCC
>JAJTBK010000344.1 GCA_021286965.1 Comamonadaceae bacterium
CAGACTCTTGAAGGATGGTGAGGCCGGCCTCAATCGCGCTTTTCTCTTCCTTCCAACGCAGAATGTCTTCCTGAAATTTCTGTTTTTCTGCCGCAATAGCATCTACATTTTTGGGGTCTATGCCCTCGGCCGAATTGATGCGACCGGGCAGTCCATCGAGCCAAGTCTGCATTTCCTCGACTATGGGTGCCAGGCGCTTGAGACCTTCCGGATTACTTAGCTCACGTACGCCCCGCTCCACCTTGTTTCCGCCTGTCGGAACAATACGTGGTTGAACGTAGCGGGGTGCCCAGGTGGTGCGCATTTGGACGGCATCGTCCACTGCTGGCTTCTCCAGTTCTACGCCACCGTTATGTCCCATCGCCGGGTAGTGCAGAAAGGCGTTAAAACGATAAGAGGGTGTTACCCGTTCTAGCTGCAGGCTTCGGTGAAGTAACTTCGGCAGGGTGACGTCCAGGTTGACCTGGAAAATGGCTGGGTCAGTCTCATCGACCTTGGCGCGTGGCTCTTTACTCTTGTTTTCGAGCGCGATGAGTACATTCTTGCAGGTCGGCTTAACAGGGTGTTGAATTTCAACCCGAAGCCTTCGGCCACTGGTTCATAAAGCGATGAATTGGCGCGAACCAACTCGTTGTTCTGCCGGGAAACTGCTTTCCGGCGGGTTTTTTGGCCCCCGAAGGGGGTATTGGAGGCCTTTTGGCCTCCTACAGGCGGATTCCGCCCTATGCGGTGTTCAAGCGCCAGCCAAAGATCGTCGCCATGCGGGTCAGGTTGTAGGCGGCAAAGGTGAAGACGGTCTGGGCCTTGACCTTGTCGAGTCCGACGAAGGGCGTCTTGCGCAGGCCGCCGACGGTTTTGGCCCAGCCGAAGATCTGTTCCACCAACTTGCGCTTCTTCAGGCTCTGCGCGTATCCGGCATGGCGAGTGGTGCGGTCATCAATGGCGCTGTGCTTCTTCTGAGTGACATGGGGCGTGACGCCGTGTTGGCGCAGGGCGGCCACGAAGCCGGCCGTGTCGTAGTTCTTGTCGGCACCCAATGTGGCACCCTTTCGGGCGCTTCGCTTGACCATGATCTCGGCGGCCTCCCGCTCGGCGGTACCGGTCGCCAGAGTGGTTTCCACGTCCACCACCAAACCATGCCGGTTCTCCATGAGGGCGTGGCCGAGGAAGGCCATGCGGGCCTTGTCACCTTCGGCCTTCTTGTACAACCGGGCGTCCGGGTCGGTCGCCGACTCGTGCGTGTCGTTCGAGCGCTTCTGCCCCTTGAAATCGACCGAAGGGTTTCGCCCGCCATCTTCCGGCGGCTTGCCCGAGCCGTCCTTGGGTTGGAAGCTCTTCAGCGAGGCCCAGGCTTCGATGAGCGTGCCATCCACCGTGAAGTGCTCCGACGAGACCAGTTCGCGCCACGTCGCCAGGACCAGCACCTTGTCGAAGAAGGCACGGCTCACCGTTTCGTTGAGCAGGCGGTCCCGGTTCTTGGAGAAGACGGAATGGTCCCACACCACCTCGTCCTCGTTCAGGCCAACAAACCAGCGGTAAAGCAGGTTGTAGTCGAGGTGCTGCACCAGTTGCCGCTCGGAACGAATCGAGTACAGCACCTGGATCAGGCTCGCCCGCAGCAAGCGCTCCGGCGCAATCGAGTGGCGTCCCGTGCGGCAATACAGCGCATCAAAGTCGGCGTGCAGCGTTCCCAGCACGGCATCCACCACCCCTCGCAGCTTGCGCAGCGGATGATCCTGCGGAATCCGCTCCTCCAGCGTACGGTAGCTGAACAGCTTCGCCTCGGTCACGTCTGCCCCGCGCATCGTCGAACCCCTGTCGTTGGAAGAAAACAGAATTATCCCATATGCATCAATACTGCAGCGGAGAAATTCAACACCCTGATAACACCCACGCAGATGTCCAAGTTTGCTTTGGAGACATCAACACCAACGTAAATCAAATCAGCATCAATCATGGCCCATCCTTGTTTATGCGACATCAAAGTCCGACAACTGTTCGGGTTCCTGATCAATGAAAGCCACTGTGCGTCAATTGCTTAATCACGGGCTCGAACGCCCCAGGTTAATGCGGACTGCACAGCGGGATTCAACCTCCGCCGGGATACTGGTTGTACCAGGCAAACTAAAGCACTGCCGCGCTACGCTGGTCGGGCAGATGAACTGCTGTGCAGTCCGCCAGCCGGAAGCCCTGCGGGCGGCGAAGCGTAAAACTGGCATAAATATGCCTTTTAATCCAAGATCAAAAACCAACCACGCCATCAAATCGCCCCGCTCGTTCCCCTTTCGGACTTGCCTGAACTGGGCAGTACTGAACATACAAGGTTAGATCGTGAGCGCGAAGCGAGCCGCGATCTGAACCGGTTGTTGAACAAGCCCGGTTCCATGGAAATAGCTTTTTGGGTTTATCTGTAATTCATGCCGGGCTGCGTCCCGGCATTTTTCATAATGGCCTGCGCACTTGCCGAGGGCAGTCGGTCAGGCCATTTTTGCGGTCAGCGCCCCAAAGCTGGCCATTTTCAGGCCGAGCGCGGGCGTGGCGCGGCAAAGCGCATCGGTTTTTCGGGCACGGCGGCCTACATCGCCGACTCCGTGGGTAAATCCATGCTTCGTCGGCGGTCGGCCGCAGCAGGCTGAATTCGTCGCCGTTTGACGGCCATCGGTGCGCCGCAGCAGGGGCAAAGGAATGGCGGGCGGGGCTTGGCTTCAGCCGGCGGGATGCGCGGTTTCACCCGCAGCACGATCTGCAGCAAGGCAATCAGGCTTTTCTTGTTGGGATGCAGAAAGCCGTAATTGCGCGCCCGCCGAAAGCCTTTGGGCAGGACGTGTTGCAGGAGCAGGCGGAGGAGGTCGGCGCCGGGGAGGCTGCGTTCCTGCATCTTCCCGCTGCTGCTGTCGCGGTAGCGGAAACGGACTTGCCCGCCGGCACTGCTCAGGATGTCGTCCTCGCGCAGGACGCCGCGATAGAGGTAGCGGCCCAGATAG
>JAJTBK010000424.1 GCA_021286965.1 Comamonadaceae bacterium
AGGGAGATGCCGTCGGGGGTGGGGAACTGGGGCAGGAAGTTCTTGCCCAGGGTCAGGGTCAGGTTGCAGCGCTTGGCGATTTCCAGCGTGTTTTCCAGGGCCTCGGGCAGGTCGGCGAAAAGCTCCGCCATTTCCGCCTGGGTCTTGAAATACTGCTGTTCGGTGAAGGTCTTGGGGCGGCGCCGGTCGCCCAGGACGTAGCCCTCGGCGATGCAGACCCGGGCCTCGTGGGCCTTGAAGTCGTCGGCGTCGAGGAACTGGATCGGGTGGGTGGCCACCAGGGGCAGTTCCAGGTCGGCGCCGAGGTCGGCGGTGGCCGACACCAGCTGCTCCTGCTGGGGATGGCCGGCCCGCTGCACTTCCAGGTAGAAGGCCTGGGGGAACTGGGCACTCCAGGCTCTGGCCCGGGCCGCCGCCAGGTCCCGGTTGCCGGTCAGGAGGGCGTCGCCCACGTCGCCGTCCTTGGCGCCGGAGAGGGCGATGAGGCCGTCGCAGCCCACTTCGTCGAACCAGGCCCGCTTGATCTCGGCCCGGTCCCGCCGGCCTTCGGCCAGGTAGGCCCGGGACAGCAGTTCGCACAGCTGCAGGTAGCCCCGGTGGTTGCGCACCAGCAGCAGCAGGCGGAAGGGGCGGTCGGTCTCGGTTTCGTTGGCGATCCACACGTCGGCGCCGGCGACGGGCTTGACGCCCTTGCCGCGGCAGGCGTTGTAGAACTTCACCAGGCCGAAGGCGTTGGCCAGGTCGGTGATGGCAGCGCGCTCATCCAGCGGCTGGCGCAGCACGATGTCGATCAGCTTGTCGCCCTCGCGGTACTGGCCGACGGTGCTGCCGGCAAACTGCGTGCGCAGGGCCTCGGCCAGCGACTGGCTGGAGACGCCGAGCGCGCGTGCCTTGGCCTGATCGACCTCCAGGCGCAGGGCCTTGACGGATTCGTTCCAGTTGTCGTTCACGCCACGCATGTCCGGGCTGTTGCGCAAGATGGCCTTGATCTCGTCGGCACGCGCACGCAGCAGCACCGGATCGGGCCCGATGACGCGAAACTGCACCGGATACGGCACCGGCGGCCCGTTCGGTAGCAGCTTGACACGGGCGCGCACCTCGGGGAATTCCTGCGCCAGCAGCTGCGGCAGGGCCTTGCGCAAGCGCTCGCGCGTGGCCATGTCCTGCGGCATGACGATGAACTGCGAGACGTTGCTCTGCGGGAACACCTGGTCGAGTGGCAGGTAAAAACGCGGCACGCCCGAGCCCACCCAGGTGCTCACCGCCTCCACGCCCTCTTCCTGGCGCAGGCGAGCTTCCACGCGGTGCGCCACGGCTTCGTTGGCAGTGAAGGAACTGCCCTCCGGCAGCCAGATGTCGATCAGCACCTCGGGGCGGCTGGAATCGGGGAAGAACTGCTGCTGCACCCGCCCCATGCCGACGATGCCAAGGGCAAAAATCAGCAGCGTGGCGCCGATGGTCAGCCAGCGGTGTGCCACGCACCAGTTCACCAGGCGGCGGAAGGTGGTGTAGAACGGCGAATCGAACAGCTCATGCGGCCCATCGTGCCCCTGGGCGTGCGGCGGCGTCTTGAGCAGCAGCGTACCCAGATACGGCACGAAGTAGACCGACACGATCCACGACAGCACCAGGGCGATGACGGTGACGGCGAAGATGGCAAAGGTGTATTCCCCCGTGACCGACTTGGCGATGCCGATGGGCAGAAAACCCGCCGCCGTGATCAGCGTCCCGGTGAGCATGGGCATGGCCGTGATCTCGTAGGCAAAGGTGGCGGCGCGCAGCTTGTCGTAGCCCTCTTCCATTTTGCGCACCATCATCTCGACGGCGATGATGGCATCGTCCACCAGCAGCCCCAGGGCGATGATGAGCGAGCCGAGCGAAATCTTGTGCAGGCCAATGCCCCAGTACCACATGGAGAGGAAGGTGACGGCCAGCACCAGCGGAATGGTGATGCCGACGACCAGGCCGGGACGCGCGTCCAGCGTCCAGCGCCGCCACAGCGGATGCTGCCCCGGACGCTTGTGCAGCCCCAGGCTGATGAAGCTCACCGCCAGCACGATGACCACGGCCTCGATCAGCACCTGAATGAATTCATTGACCGAACGGGCCACCGCCTTGGGCTGGTCCTGCACGTTCACCAGGTGCACGCCCGCCGGCAGGGTTTTCTCGATTTGCGCCGTGGCGCTGCGCAGCGCCTTGCCCAGGCGGATGATGTCGCCGCCCTTGGCCATCGAGACGCCCAGCGCGATCACCGCCTGCCCCTGGTGGCGCACCTTCACCTGCGGCGGATCGACGTAGCCGCGCGTGATGCTGGCGATGTCGCCCAGGCGCAGCTGCGCCCCCGAGCTGCCCCGGATCGGCATGGCGCGCAGATCCTCGACGCCACCAAAGGCGCCATCGACGCGCAGCTCCACCTGGTCGTTCGGGGTTTGCACCCGGCCCGCACCCTCGATGGCGTTTTGCTGCCCGAGCTGCGCCAGCACCTGGTGCATGTCCAGCCCCAGCTGCGCCAGGCGTTTTTGTGAAATCTCGATGAACAGCTTCTCGTCCTGCACGCCAAAGAGCTCGACCTTGGCGACGTCGGGCACATGCAGCAGCTGCTGGCGCACATCGTCGGCAAAATCCTTGAGCTCGGCGGCGCTGAAACCCTCGGCCTGCAGGGCGTAGATGACACCGAACACATCACCAAACTCATCGTTGAAGAACGGCCCCTGCACGCCCTGCGGCAGGGTGTAGCGCATGTCGCCCACCTTCTTGCGCAC
>JAJTBK010000439.1 GCA_021286965.1 Comamonadaceae bacterium
TACATGACCGCATGGTTGCGGAAATCGGGTGAAACGAAGCCAACGCGCAATCGTCGCCAAGGCTGGCGATCCAGGTCGGAAAAATTCGGCCATTCCTTGTGCAAGGGGGCACCGAAGCGAGCTTCATATTGGCGTGCCAAGCCAGCGATGTTCTCGATAGGGCAATTCGGGTCCGCCAGCATGAACAGCAGGCCGTTGGTGTAGCTGTAGGGGGCGTCGGGGAAAAGGGAGATGGTCTCCAGGGTGTCGGCAATGGCCTCGCGAACTTGCCCCAGCTCGCGTCGGTGGGTGGCCGATTGCATGAGGGCATCGGCACGTTGGTTGTTGTCCTTCGCAGTCGCCAGGGCACGTTGGCTGGCATCAAACCCTTTTTGGTGCAAAGTGAGCAGGTAACAGCACTGTGCCAGGCGCGACCAGACCGTGCTGTGGTCTGGTCGCAGGGAGGCGACCTTGTCCAAAATGGGCAGTGCCTCGTGGTTGCCGCCTAGTTGCAGCAACAAGTTGGCGTAGTTGATGAGCAACTCCGCATCGTTGGGCATCAATGCGGCTGCCTTTTTGAAGGCGACCAGGGCGGCGTCGTTCTCTCCGTTCGTAGACAGTGCGAAACCCAGCAAGCGTAACGCCTTGAGCTGGCGTGGATTTTTGCGCAGAGCCTGGCGGCATAGCCGAATCAAGAGTGGCCAGTCGTGCGCGGCGTGTGCCGCCTCCAGCCGGGCCGTGGTGTGGTCGGGGCGTGCGTGGGTCATGGCGCAGCCGGCAAAGATGCGCCGGTTCACTGAATAAACGGGAGGGTAGGCGGTGTATGTCGCAATGGCGGTCAGCCCTTGAGCAATGCCAGCACCCCTTGTGGGATTTGGTTTGCTTGGGCCACCATGGCGGTACCGGCCTGCTGCAGGATCTGGGTACGTGACAGGTTGGCCGTCTCGGCGGCAAAGTCCGCATCGAGGATGCGGCTGCGTGAGGCGGACATGTTTTCCGAAGTAATGTTCAAACTCGCGATGCTGGTTTCAAAGCGCGACTGCAAGGCACCGAGCTTGGCGCGCTGCCCGGCGATGTACGACAGCGCCGAATCGACGGTTTTCAGTGCGTGGGTGGCGCGACTGAAGTCGGTGATGTCCAGATCTGAGACTTTTTTCAAATCCGAATTGACCGTAGCGGGCGTTGATTGCAAGGCAGTGGTCGTGGTCGAGGTGGCGCTGAAAGATTTATCCGAGTCCAGCGTGATATAGCCTGCAATACCAATGTTTTGCAGGGTGGCGGTGGAGCCTAAGGCCTGGGAGGTTCCCGCAGTCGTTACTGCGCCTTTGCCATCGCCCACCTGTTTGGTGACCGTGATGTTGCCTGCGTTGGCGGCGCCTGTGGTGCCGATCGCAATGTTGTTGCCGGTGGCGTTGGTCAGGACGATGCCGTCTGCGGCTGCATTCAGGGATGCCACCACCCCCGTCTTGGAAGATTGTTCATTAATCGCCGAGACGGCATTGGACAGGCCTTGTGCCCCTGTCACTGAGGTCAGGGCGAAGGAGATATTGGCGGGGTTGGTGTCCCCGTTTTCCGATTGCAGCTGGATGCTGTAGGCGCCGGTGGCGCCGAAGGTCAATTGCGCCTCGGTGCGTGCGGTAGCCGTGACGCCGGTGAACTGCGTTTGCTGGTTGATGGACTCGGCCGTCTTCTTCGACGTTTCATTCGCCGCCACCGAGACATCCTTGCTGCCCAAGGCGCCGTTGATGGAAATCGTACCCGCCGCCACACCGTTGGTACCAAAGGCCGTCGACAATGCGGCCACCGTCGCCGTCGGCGCAACACCTGCAGCGCCCGTGCCGGAAACCTGGTTGTTGCCATACGTATTGGTGCGCAGGTTCGCCGTGGCGGCAACGATGGTCTGGTTGGCATTGGCACCCACCTGGAACTGCTGCGTGCCAAAGCTGCCATCGAGCAGCTTGGCGCCGTTGAATTCGGTGGTTTGCGAGATACGGTCAAGCTCCGACGCCAGCTGCGAGACTTCCTGCTGCAGCGCCTGGCGATCCGAGGCGCTGTTGGAGGCGTTGGCCGACTGCACGGCCAACTCGCGCACGCGCTGCAGGATGTCGCCCGACGCCTTCATGGCGCCTTCAGCCGTTTGCGCCAGCGAAATGCCGTCGTTGGCATTGCGCACAGCCTGGTTCAGGCCCCGGATCTGGCTGGTAAAGCGCTCGGAAATGGCCAGGCCCGCCGCATCATCCTTGGCGCTGTTGATGCGCAAACCCGAAGACAGGCGCTGGATGGAGGTATTGAGCGAACCCTGACTGACACTCAGGTTGCGCTGCGCGGTCAGCGAGGCGACGTTGGTATTGATGGAGGCCATTGTGAAACTCCTGGTAGCAAGAACAAACTGAACATGGCATGACGGCCCGGCTGGGCTGTTCTGTGCGCCAACCCTGTGCCGGCCCAAGAACGGCGGGGATCGCACCACTGGTTACAACCGCCCGTTGGATGTGTTTTCGGGCAGAACCCGGAAAACTTTAGGCCCAAACGCAAAGAAAGCGCGGTTTTGCTGCCGCTTATCCCTCCAACACCTGGTCGGTGCGCCAACCACAATCAGCCCACGTTCCCCAAAGTCCGCCGGAAACACTGACGCCAGAGCCGGCTACCCGCGAGGGCTTTCTCGCCAGCACCGTCACCATCCCGCGCAGCAGGAGTAACCCATGGCCTCGACCATCAACACCAACGTCGCCTCCCTGACCGCCCAGCGTAACCTGGGCGTGAGCCAGGGCTCGCTCAACACCTCCATCCAGCGCCTGTCTTCGGGCCTGCGCATCAACAGCGCCAAGGATGATGCGGCGGGCCTGGCCATTTCCGAGCGCTTTACCAGCCAGATCCGGGGCCTGAACCAGGC
>JAJTBK010000451.1 GCA_021286965.1 Comamonadaceae bacterium
GTGGAAAGTGAACGGCGCATACGTGCCCTCGGTGCCGATGCGGATGCTGCCAGCCTTCTGGATCGCCGCCCAATCGTCGCCTGCGGCCTGCGCCGGCGCCTGGGACAGCAAGGCCAGGCCGGCAATGCCGGCGGCGAGCCACAGTTTTTTGAAAAGCGTCATGGTGTGTTCCTCGTTCTGCGCGGGCATCGCGCTGCAAGCGGGCGAGTATGCGCGCAAGCGCGCCCCGACTGGGGCAGGGCTTTCGATTGTTATGCGATGTACTTATGCCCCTGAATTGCGCCGTGTGTTTTTGTAACTTCGGTTGGAGCCCCCCGCCTAACCTGCGCCCTTGCCCCTTTCGTCGTCACAGCGCAAGTCGGATAATTCCGGGCTTTGCTGCCGGCGGTCTGCCTGCGACAAATCCCGGGCCAGCCACCACTGGCCCCTCCGCGCTGGCGCCTGCTTCCTATCGCAGCGGTGCCTACTCCCGACGAACTACCGTTCCAGGAACGTCTGCATGTTTTCGCTCTCCCCCTTGGTGCGCCGCCTGTGCTGCGCTGGCGCGCTGTCCCTCGCCGCCCTCTCCCCCGCCCTGGCAGCCGATGCCACCCTCAGCAAAATCCAATCGAGCGGCCAGCTGACCATCGGCTACCGCCAGGACGCCGCCCCCCTGTCCTACGTGGACGCCAGCGGCAAGCCGCTGGGCTACGCCGTTGAAATCTGCCAGCAACTGGCCAGCCGCCTGCAAACCCAGCTCAAGCTGCCCCATCTGCAACTGCAGTACGTGCCGGTAACGATTGCCGAGCGCTTTGACCGCATCGCCGACGGCAAGATCCAGCTCGAATGCGCCGACTCGACCAACACCAAGGCGCGGCGCGAGCGCGTCGGCTTTGGCCTGACCTACTACTGCGCCGGCGCGCGCATGTTGGTGCGCAAGGACGACGCGCGCGAGCAGCTGTCGCAGATGGGCCAGGCGCGCATTGCCGTCATCGCCGGCAGCACCGGCCAGCAGGTGAGCGAGCGCCACAAGGGCGCCACCCTGGTGACCGTGGCCAGCACCGAGGAAGGCGCCAAGGCCGTGGCCCAGGGCCGGGCCGATGCCTTCGTCTCTGACGACATCTCGCTCATCGACCAGGCCAAGGTGCTCAAGGGCGCCGTCAAGGTGGTCGGCCCGCGCATGTCGGTCGAGCCGCTGGCGCCGCTGGTGCCCAAGAACGCGCCCGAATTCCAGGCCCTGATCGACCAGGCGATGAAGGACATGTACCGCGACGGCACGGCGCGCCAAATCTACCGCAAGTGGTTCGAGCAGCCGCTGCCCACGCGCGACTACGCCCTCGATCTGCCGCCCGACCGCCTGCTGTCCGACACCTTCCGCCGCCCCGACAGCTTCGTCACCGACTGGACGGTACTGTAACCCTCCGCACACCCACCCCCCGAGGGCGCCGCAGGCGCCCTTTTTTACGCCCGGAAGAAATGTTGCCTATAACAAACACATGACAAACCATGATTGACGCAATGCAAATAAAGCATTTCTCAATAACTAGGGTAAACCCGACAATGCGCCGCTTCCTTCCCGTCACTGCCTTTCAGAGAAGCACCCATGACCTCGTTGCCCCGTTCCGCTTGCGCCCTGGCGCTGGCTGCCACCTGCGCCCTGTCCGCCCATGCGGCTGACGCCACCTTGAGCAAAATCCAGTCCAGCGGCCAACTGACCATCGGCTACCGCAGCGACGAAGCGCCGATCTCCTACACCGCCGCCAGCGGCAAGCCCACGGGCTACGCCGTCGAGATGTGCCAGCAACTGGCCGCGCGCCTCCAGAGCCAGCTCAAGCTGCCGGCGCTGCAGCTGCACTACCAGCCGGTGACGCTGGCCGAGCGCTTCGAGCGCATCGCCGACGGCAAGATCCAGCTCGAATGCGCCGCCACCACCAACACCAAGGACCGCCGCGAGCGCGTCGGCTTTGGCCTGACCTACTACTACGCCGGCACGCGCATGTTGGTGCGCAGCAACGAGACGCGCGAGCAGCCCTCGCAAATGAGCGGCGCCCGCGTGGCCGTGCTCGCCGGCAGCACCGGCCAGCAGATGGGGCACAAGTTCCCCGGCTCGACCCTGGTGACGGTGGCCAGCACCGAGGAAGGCGCCAAGGCCGTGGCCCAGGGCCGCGCCGACACCTTCATCTCCGACGACATCGCCCTCATCCTGCAGGCCAAGGCGTCGCAGGGCGCGGTCAAGGTGGTCGGCCCGCGCATGTCGGTCGAGCCCATGGGGCCGCTGGTGGCCAAGAACGCACCCGACTTCCAGGCCCTGGTGACGCAGCTGATGAAGGACATGTACCGCGACGGCACGGCGCGCCAGATTTACCGCAAGTGGTTCGAGCAGCCCCTGCCGGCGCACGACTACGCCCTCGATCTGCCGCCCGATCGCCTGCTGTCCGACACCTTCCGCCGCCCTGACGGCTTCGTGACCGACTGGACAGTGCTGTAATTGCGCCTCGCGCGATGACCACACCAGCCGCAGTGGCCTTCGGGTACTGCGGCTTTTTTTGCACCATGGAAACCCTCAACCAATCCCTTTTCCTCTGGCTCAACGCCCCTGAGCACCCGTCCGCCGCCGTCCTGGCGCTGGCGCTTTTCTGTGCCAAATACCTGATCCTGGCCCTGCCCCTGGTGCTCGTCCTGGGCTGGCTGCGCGGCAGCCCCGGCACGCGCCAGGCCATGCTCGCCGCCGCCGTCGCCGCCGGCCTGGGGCTGGCCGTGAGCGGCCTGATCGGCCAGCTCTGGCCGCACCCGCGCCCCTTCGTTACCGGCATAGGCCACACGCTGCTGGCGCACGCGCCCACCGCCTCGTTCCCAAGCAACCACCTGACGCTGTGGTGGTGCGTGGCCCTGAGCCTGCTGCTGCACCCGGCCACGCGCACCCTGGGCGCCGGCCTGGCGCTGTGGGGTCTGCCCATTGCCTGGGCGCGCATCTACGTTGGCGTGCACTACCCGCTGGACATGCTCGGCGCCGCCCTGCTGGCGCTGGTGCTGGCGCTGCTGTGCCGCTATGCCCTTGCCAGCGCACTGCTGCGCCTGTACGAGCTGCTGATGCCGCTGCACCTGCGCCTGTTCGCACCCGGCATCCGCCGGGGCTGGGTGCGCCGCTAAATGGCGCCCGCCGCCCCGCGCTACGCCGTCGGCATCGACCTGGGCACCAGCCACAGCGCGCTCGCCTACGTACCGCTGCAGGCAGCGGCGGCCGACATCGCCCTGCTGCCGATCGCGCAGCGCAGCAGCGCCAGCGAAGTGCAGGCGCTGGCGCTGCTGCCCTCGGCGCGCTACCAGGGAGCGGAAGGCGAGCTCGGCCCCCACTGGGATCAGCCCTGGCCCGCCCTGGGCGCCAGCGCCGCCCACCCCGCAGCCACCGGCCAATGGGCGCGCAG
>JAJTBK010000562.1 GCA_021286965.1 Comamonadaceae bacterium
CGTAGTCCAGGGGCTGTGCGCACAGTGCGCATTGCCCCGCCTGGGACACATACAGCATGGTTGTCTCGGCCCTGTACGCGATACTTCGCAGCATGCGCTTCGTCCTCAACTTCTCGCCATACGTTTCCCACGATGGATCAAAGGGGTTGTAGTCCGCCTTGATCTTCTCGTGCCTCACGATCTCTGTATCCGCGAGCTTCAACAGCTTTTTCGTGAATGGACCTTCTGCCGTCTTGACGGTTGCAGCGAACTCATTCCTCTCGTTGATGCGCTGCCAGTAACGGTTCGCACACCACTTCGGGGACTTGTTTGGATGGCGCCGTCTCGCCCAGCGGACAAGCCGCCAGTGGATCAAGTTGTCCATCTTGTTGAAGGTTTCTTTTGCCACCACCGGATGGTGGTACTGCGCCCAGCCCCGAAGGATAGGGTTCAGTTTGGCGATGAGATCCTCCTGCTTCACCATCGCATGTGTCTTTACGATCTCCCTGACCTTGCTGTAGAGCGCTTGCGCGTTCTTCTTGCTTGGCTTGATGAGCAGTTTTCCCGCGTACTTGCGGAAATTCCACCCCAGAAAGTCGAAGCCGTCATCAAGGTGTGCGACCTTTGTCTTTTCCGGCGACAGTTGCAGTCCTCGTTGTGCGAGGAATGCTTCGACCCACGGCCTGACTTCTATCTCCAGCAACTCCTTGGAGTCGCCGGTGATGACGAAATCGTCTGCGTACCGGATTACATTGACTTTCAGCTTCAAGGCGCGAGACCTGAACCGCGCTTTAAGGTGCGCGGCCAAGCCGGATTCGAGCCCGTTCAGGCACATGTTCGCCAAGGTTGGCGAAATGATGCCGCCTTGCGGCGTTCCTTCGTCAGTCGGCGAGAAGTGACCCTGGTGGATCACCCCGGCTTTCAGCCACTTGCGCAGGATTGCCTTGTCCATGGGGATGTGGCGCACCAGCCAGTCGTGGTTGATGTGGTCGAAACAGCCTCGGATGTCCGCCTCCAGCACCCAAGGGGCCGAAGCCTTTTTGGATGTGCAGACGAATATCTGGCCCATGGCATCGGCCGTGGAGCGATTTCTCCTGAACCCATAGGAGTTCGGGTCGCTCGTGCTTTCCGCCACGGGCTCCAATCCCAGCAGGTGAAGTGCCTGCATGGCCCGGTCGAACATCGTGGGAATGCCCAGGGGACGTTCCTTTCCGTTTGATTTGGGGATGTAGACCCGCCGCATGGGCAAAGGCTTGTACCCCCGTTGCTGTTTCAACCAACCAATTGCCACCCATTTCAGGAGCGGAGTATCCCAAAGTTGGCGATCGACCCCTGCCGTTCGCTTGCCTTGGTTTTCGGTCACCCGCCTCACCGCCAGAGCTCTGGCGGAGTGCGAGTGGGTCAAGGATCGTTGGAGGGCTTTCACCCGCCGCCAATCCTGTTCTTGCGTCGCCTTCGCGATCTTCTGCTGCGTCGTTCTCACGAACCGTTCGACTCGCTGCCAATCAATGGCGTGCCAATCGGCGGGTTCACGTGAGGATGCAGACTTACTGTTGCCAGCAAGTTTTCTCATGCTTTCCTCTTTGAGTTAGACCCATCAAGGACGCACCTCTCCCCCGAAGGGGAATTGAGCATCCCTTCGGGGTCGATTGAACTTAGACAGCCGTCTCGCGACGGTTGCACCAAGTGGAAGTTTGCACGCTTTCGCGTCGGGGCAAAGTTGGAACCCCTATGCCACCCGTTACAGGCAGCCGTTCGCTTTTTCCACCATCCCATACCCCCTCATCCAACAGGTTGCCTTACGGCTTCCCTGCCTGCGTGCCGAGGCATGCGGGCGGATAGTGGGGCTTACCACGTTCCCTGGTCTACCGATCTTGGCGGCTTGCGCTGCTTCGATCTGTCCATTTAGGGCCCATCTTTCCTGGGGCTGCATATTGACGACGTATTCCCACTTTCCACAGGAATAGCCAGCAGCGCACCTTTTGGTTACGGCCTATCAGCAGATTTGGCCGTTCAATCTTCACCCAGGTTCGGACGATGGTTCACTTATGTTGCCCGTATGGAACTAGCCTAGCCTCCTCGGCCGCCTTTCTGCTGGCAGCTTCCAGTCACGCCCTCACGGGCGTGGCTGCTACCGAAGTAGGGATTCATTGTTGAATGGGCTTCACACAAGGTCATTACTGTCCCTGCATGCCACTCTAGGCTACTCGCGGTCGCACGCGAGGTCACAGCGATCCGCTTCCGGATGTGTGACAAGGCAGATCAGAGCTTGACGTTCTGAGAGTTCTCAGAAAGCGCGCAGCATTTGTATGCAGACAGATCACCGCTTGTGGCGGAGACCTCGGCTACAAGCGCGAGCGCCACAAGCAACATGACTGCTGCTTTATGCTCCTCATTGTTGGGGAGCTTGTGAGATGATCGGGAGAACCCGATATCTTCTTTCTTGAGCCCGCTAGGCGGGTTTTAATGCTGATTATTTAACGAGGCCAGCAGCCTCATTCAGAACGACACGTTACGTGTCGCACGGAAAGACTCAGATTGTATAGCAAAAAAATGAACTCTCGCACGCGCAGCCCCCAGTCCCCCACAGAAATCGAAGGCAGCGTGCAGGGCCACCGCGATGGTTTTGGCTTCGTGGTACGTGACGACGGCGAGGCCGACATCTTTCTGCCCCCCAATGAAATGCGCGCCGTGCTGCACAAGGACAGGGTGCGCGTGCGCATCACCGGCCAGGACAAGCGTGGCCGTCCCGAAGGGCGGGTGCTGGAAATCATCGAGCGCCCACCGCAGCCGCTCATCGGCCGTCTGTTGCAGGAAAGCGGCGTCTGGCTGGTTGCGCCCGAGGACAAGCGCCTCGGGCAGGACGTTCTGATCCCGGCCAACGCCCTCGGGGCGGCGCAGTCGGGGCAGGTGGTGGTGGTCGAGCTGACCGAGCCGCCGGCGCTCTATGGCCAGCCGGTCGGGCGCATCACCGAAGTGCTGGGCGAGGTCGATGACCCGGGCATGGAGATTGAAATTGCGGTGCGCAAATACGGCGTGCCGCATGAATTTTCCGACGCCTGCCTGGCGCAGGCGAAAAAGTTGCCGGAGAAGGTGCGTGCGCTCGACAAGAAGCAGCGCATCGACCTGACCGACATCCCGTTGGTCACGATCGACGGCGAGGATGCACGCGACTTCGACGATGCCGTGTATTGCGAGCCCGCCAAGGTCGGGCGCGGCAAGGGCTGGCGCCTGCTGGTGGCGATTGCCGACGTCAGCCACTACGTGCAGACCGGCAGCGCCATCGACATCGATGCCTACGACCGTGCCACCAGTGTCTATTTTCCGCGCCGCGTCATTCCCATGCTGCCGGAAAAGCTCAGCAACGGCCTGTGCTCGCTCAACCCCGAGGTCGAGCGCCTGTGCATGGTGTGCGACATGCTGGTGTCGGCGCAGGGCGAGGTCACGGCGTACCAGTTTTATCCGGCGGTGATGTTCAGCCACGCGCGCTTTACCTACACCGAGGTTGCTGCCATTTTGTCGAACACGCGCGGCCCCGAGGCGCAGCGGCGCCAGGCCCGGGTGCCGGATCTGCTGAACCTGCAGGACGTGTACCGCGCCTTGCTCGGCGCACGCGTGCGCCGGGGGGCGGTGGACTTTGAAACCACCGAGACGCAAATCGTCTGCAACGACAACGGGCGCATCGAAAAAATCGTGCCGCGCACGCGCACCGAGGCACACCGCCTGATCGAGGAGGCCATGCTGGCCGCCAACGTCTGCAGCGCCGATTTCATCGCCCAGGGCGGCCAACCCGGCTTGTACCGGGTGCACGAGGGGCCGACGCCGGAAAAAATCGATATCCTGCGCGGCTTCTTGAAGTCGCTGGGGGTGAACCAGTCGGTGAGCGACGACCCCAGCACCATGGAGTTCCAGCGCATTGCCGAGGCCACCAAGGAGCGTCCGGACGCGCAGCAGATCCACACCATGCTGCTGCGCTCGATGCAGCAGGCCATCTACACGCCCATCAACAGCGGCCACTTTGGCCTGGCGTACGAGGCGTACACCCACTTCACCAGCCCCATCCGGCGCTACCCCGATTTGCTTACGCACCGCGTCATCAGGGCCATTTTGGCCGGCCAGCGCTACCAGCTGCCGACGCTGCCGACGCCGGGCGAGGCGCACGCCAAGCTCGCCAAGCGCCTGGCCGAGCGCGTGCAAGAGCCGCGCCAGCGCCCGCGCAAAGCCGCTGGCGCAGCCTCCGTGGCCGAATCGCAGGCCTGGGAGGCAGCGGGCCTGCACTGCAGCGCCAACGAACGCCGCGCTGACGAGGCCAGCCGCGACGTTGAATCCTGGCTCAAGTGCCAGTACATGCGCGAGCATTTGGGCGAGGAATACAGCGGCCAGGTGTCGGCCGTGACCAGCTTTGGTATTTTCGTCACGCTCGATGCGCTGTATGTCGAGGGCCTGGTGCACATCACCGAACTCGGTGGCGAGTATTTCCGCTTCGACGAGGCCCGCCAGGAGCTGCGCGGCGAGCGCAGCGGCGTGCGCTACGCCCTGGGCACGCGCGTGCAGGTGCAGGTCAGCCGGGTCGATCTCGATGGTCGCAAGATCGACTTTCGCCTGATTCCGGCGCAGGATGCCTTGTCACCCGCTG
>JAJTBK010000004.1 GCA_021286965.1 Comamonadaceae bacterium
CCCCCTGGATCGATACCCTGCTGTTTGGCATCTACCCCTACATCTGCCTGGCCGTGTTCTTCATCGGCAGCTGGGCGCGCTTCGACCGCGACCAGTACACCTGGAAGAGCGACTCGTCGCAGCTCTTGCGCCGGGGCAGCCTGCGCTGGGGCAGCAACCTGTTCCACGTCGGGGTGCTGTTCCTGTTCTTTGGCCACAGCGCCGGCATGTTGACGCCGCACTTCGTGTACGAGCACTTCCTGAGCGCCGGCAACAAGCAGATCATGGCCATGGTCAGCGGCGGCATTGCCGGCACCATGGGCTTCATCGGCGTCTCGCTGCTCTTGCACCGCCGCCTGTCGGACGACCGCATCCGCGCCACCAGCAAAACCAGCGACATCCTGCTGCTGTGGGTGCTGTGGGTGCAGCTGGCCCTGGGCCTGGCGACCATCCCGCTGTCGGCGCAGCACCTGGACGGCTCGGTCATGATGCAGCTCGCCGGCTGGGCGCAGTCCATCGTCACCTTCCAGAGCAACGCCGTCGAGGTGCTGGGCCAGGTCGGCTGGGTCTTCAAGGCGCACATGGTGCTGGGCATGACGGTGTTCCTGATCTTCCCGTTCACCCGCCTGGTGCACGTGTGGAGCGGCTTTGGCACCCTGGCCTACATCGTGCGCCCCTACCAGCTGGTGCGCGCGCGCCGCATGAACCTGCCGGCGGGCCACAACCAGCCCAACCGTACGCTCTGAAAATGAGAGCGCCTCACGCTTGCCTGGCAAGCATGAGGGCCGGTTTTTATTCTTAAAGCCGCCCCGCCTGGGGCGGCGCATCAGACAGGAATTTCCCCATGAGCTCCACCTGTGGCACCTCCTCTTGCGGCTGCGCCTCCGAGGCCGCCGCTGCGCCGGTGGCGCGCGTCAACGGCGTGGCCCTGCACGCCAGCGGCGTCCAGCTGCCGGCCGAACACCTGCGCCAGCGTGCCTGCACCGAGCTGCTGCGCCAAGAAGCGCAGCGCCAGGGCCTGCTGGCGGCCGACGACGCCCCTGACTTGGAAGGCGCCACCAGCGCCGCTGCCAGCACCGCGATTGAACAACTGCTGGAAACCGCCCTGAGCGTGCCCGAGCCGACCGAAGAAGCCTGCCGCCGCTACCACGCGGCCCACCCCACGCTCGGCGGCCAGGGCGAGCGCGTGCAGCTGCGCCACGTGCTGTTTGCCGTCACCCCCGGGGTCGATGTGCAACTGCTGCGCCAGCGCGCCGAGAGCGTGCTGCTCGACGTGCGCTGCGCCGACGACGGCGGCGCGCGCTTTGCCCAGGCCGCGCGCCAATGGTCGAACTGCCCGAGCGGCCAGGAGGGCGGCGAGCTCGGCTGGCTGCGCCAGGAAGACTGCGCGCCCGAGTTTGCGCGCGACGTGTTCGGTACGCAGGAAATCGGCGTGCTCTCGCGCCTGGTGCACAGCCGCTTTGGCCTGCACGTGGTCGAGGTGCGGGCGCGCGAGCCCGGCCAGGTGCTGCCGTTCGAGCAGGTGCAGGCCAGCGTCGCCCTGGTGCTGCGCCAGCAGACCTGGGTCAACGCCCTGCGCCAGTACCTGCAGCTGCTCGCTGGCCAGGCCACGCTCGAAGGCGTGCAGCTCGACGCCGCCGACAGCCCCCTGGTGCAATAGCGCCCCACCGCCACCCTGAGACGCCCCGATGCCCGACGACGAACTGCTGCACCGCCTGCGCCGCTTCCACCTGGACGCCTACCCCCAGTACCGCGAGCAGTTCCAGACCCTGGTCGAGCAGGGCCAGCACCCGACGACGCTGTTCATCGGCTGCTCGGACTCGCGCCTCGTGCCCTACCTGCTGACCGGGGCGCAGCCGGGCGAGTTGTTTCTGGTGCGCAACGTCGGCGCCTTCGTGCCGCCGTACGACGGCTCGCACGGCCACCACGGCACGACGGCGGCGATCGAATACGCCGTGCTGACGCTGGCCGTGCGCCGCATCGTCGTCTGCGGCCACAGCCACTGCGGCGCCATCAACGCCATGTACGGCGACGTCGCGCCCGAGGCGCCGAACCTGCAGCGCTGGCTCGACCTCGGGCGCGAGGCCGTGCTGCCGATGCAGCCCTGCCCCGAGGTGCTGCACCGCACCGAGCAGCGCGCCATCGTGCTGCAGCTCGAACGCCTGATGGACTACCCCATGGTGCGCGCCGGCGTCGAGGCCGGGCGCATCGCCCTGCATGGCTGGCACTACGTCATCGAGGAGGGCGAGGTGTACGTGTTCGACGTCGCCAGTGGCAGCTTCGTCGCCGCCTCGCACCGCGCCGCACCGCCGGCCAACGACATGCCCTACGTCGAGCACGATGGCCAGGTGCTGACCGACTGGGTGCTTTGACCTGCGCCCGCCTGCGGGCTTTGTGCCCCGGCTCGGGCGTTCATTTTTTCTGGATAAAAACAGCCGTTAGCCCTTGCTGAACCAGCGTCAGCTGCTATTGTTTTTGT
>JAJTBK010000033.1 GCA_021286965.1 Comamonadaceae bacterium
GGCCTTCCGCGATCTGGACGAAGAAGACCCGGCCGAAGTGGAAGCCTCCAAGTTCGACCTGGCCTACATCAGCCTGGACGGCAACATCGGCTGCCTGGTCAACGGCGCGGGCCTGGCCATGGCCACCATGGACACCATCAAGCTGTTCGGCGGCGAGCCGGCCAACTTCCTCGACGTGGGCGGCGGCGCCACCCCCGAGAAGGTCACCGAAGCCTTCAAGATCATGCTCAAGAACCCCAAGGTCAAGGGCATCCTGGTCAACATCTTCGGCGGCATCATGAAGTGCGACACCATCGCCACCGGCGTCATCACCGCCTGCAAGGCCGTGAACCTGAACGTGCCGCTGGTCGTGCGCATGAAGGGCACGAACGAAGAGCTGGGCAAGAAGATGCTGGCCGAATCGGGCCTGCCCATCATCGCCGCCGACACCATGGCCGAAGCCGCCACCAAGATCGTGGCCGAAGTCAAGTAAGAAGCCCGGAGAACACCTATGTCGATCTACATCAACAAAGACACCAAAGTCATCACCCAGGGCATCACGGGCAAGACCGGCCAGTTCCACACCGAGAAGTGCCAGGAATACGCCAACGGCAAGAACTGCTTCGTTGCCGGCGTGAACCCGAAGAAGGCGGGCGAGTCCATCTTCAACATCCCCATCTACGGTTCCGTCACGGAAGCGGCAACGCAGACCGGCGCCACCGTGTCGGTGATCTACGTGCCGCCGGCAGGCGCGGCCGCTGCCATCTGGGAAGCCGTCGAGGCCGATCTGGACCTGGCGATCTGCATCACCGAAGGCATTCCGGTGCGCGACATGCTCGAAGTGCGCAACAAGATGCGCGCCAAGGAAGCCGCTGGCGGCAAGCGCACCCTGCTGCTCGGCCCCAACTGCCCGGGCCTGATCACGCCCGACGAGATCAAGATCGGCATCATGCCCGGCCACATCCACCGCAAGGGCCGCATCGGCGTCGTGTCCCGTTCGGGCACGCTGACCTATGAAGCCGTGGCCATGCTGACCGAAGTGGGCCTGGGCCAGTCGAGCGCCGTCGGCATCGGCGGTGACCCGATCAACGGCTTGAAGCACATCGACGTGATGAAGGCTTTCAACGACGATCCGGGCACCGACGCCGTCATCATGATCGGCGAAATCGGCGGCCCCGACGAAGCCGAAGCCGCCCAGTGGTGCAAGGCGAACATGAAGAAGCCCGTGGTCGGCTTCATCGCTGGCGTCACGGCCCCTCCGGGCAAGCGCATGGGCCACGCCGGTGCGCTGATCTCCGGCGGCGCCGACACCGCCGACGCCAAGCTCGCCATCATGGAAGAGTGCGGTTTCATCGTCACGCGCAACCCGTCCGAACTGGGCAAGCTGCTCAAGGCGCAGCTCAAGTAAGCCCTGTGCTTGCCGCCTCCCAACGCCCGCAGTGCTATCGCTGCGGGCGTTTTTTTTCGCCGTCACACTGCGGTGCAAAAAAGACAGTGGGCTTGGATTCAAATAGCCCTCGTCTATGATGCTGCGCTACGCAACAGGGCAGAACATGGCGGATTTTCATTCCTCGGTCACGCAGCAGCCTCCCGTATTCCCGCATCCGCACGCCGCCGGTAAGAGGGCGTCATGAGTCCGGTCGCCCGTTTGTCGTACGAGTTTTGCGGTCTCACAGATTGCGGCCGTGTGCGCAAGAACAATGAGGATGCCGTTGCCGTCGATACGGCCCATGGCCTGGCCCTGCTGGCCGATGGCATGGGTGGCTACAACGCCGGCGAAGTTGCCAGCAGCATGGCCATTTCCGTCACCCAACATGCCATGGTGCGCTGGTTCAACCAGCAGCAGGAGCCTGGGTTGCCGGCCACCAGCGCCGTGCGTCAGGCGCTGCAAGAGAGCGTGCAGCAGGCGAACATGGCGGTGCTCAAGACCTCGCTGCTGCAGCCGCAGTGCGCTGGCATGGGCACCACCTTGGTGGTGGCGGTGTTCAGCGGCGACCGCCTGGTGCTCGGTCATATGGGTGATTCGCGCTGCTACCGCCTGCGCGCAGGCCAGCTGCAGCAGCTCACGCGCGATCATTCCTGGCTGCAGGAGCAGCTCGACGCCGGCCTGATGACGCCGCAGGAGGCGGCGCAGTCGGGCTACGGCAACCTCGTCACCCGCGCCCTGGGGGTGGAGGAGGAGACGCCGCTGGACATCAATGAGTTCCAGGTTCAGCCCCTGGACTTATTCTTGCTTTGTTCCGATGGTTTGTCCGATATGCTCGACGACCACGAATTACTCATGCTCAGCAACAGCCCTGATAGCCTGGAAGAGAAAACCCGTCGCCTGGTCGATACGGCCAATGCCATGGGTGGGCGCGACAACATCAGCGTCGTATTGGTACAGGCCCATATCCAGGGACGCAGCAAATCAGGATTGATCTCGCGGTTGTTGCAGAAAAAAGCGGCTTGAGCCTTTTTATTCATCCAAAATAGAATTCAGAAATCAGGAGTTGGCCATGCCCAAATTGATCGTCTCGATCGACGGTGTTGTCATCAAGGAAGTTGAGCTGACCAAAGAGCGCACTTCGTTGGGGCGCCGGCCCTATAACGACGTCGTCATCGACAACCTGGCCATCAGCGGCGAACATGCGGCCGTGCACCTGCACGGCGACCAGGCGGAAATCGAAGACCTCGGTAGCACCAATGGCACCTTCATCAACGGCCATACCGTCAAGCGCCAGGCGCTGCACACTGGCGACACGATCGACATCGGTAAATACAAAATCCGCTTTCTGAACGAGGCCCAGCGCCCGGATTTTGAAAAAACCATGATTTTCAAACCCGGCCAGCTGCCGCCGGTGGTGCCCCGTCCCGCCGCGCCGCCACCGCCGATCAGCGCCTACATTCGTGTGCTTTCGGGTTCTGCCTCCGGGCGCGAGGTCGATCTGGTCAAAATTGTCACCACCATCGGCAAGCCCGGCGTCGCCGTGGCCTCGATCACCAAGCGCCCGCACGGCTACGTGCTCAGCCATGTCGATGGCGAGCAAAGCCCGGCGCTCAACGGCAAGCCCATCGGTGGCGAGCCCATTGCCCTGCACAGCGGCGACCTGCTCGACCTGGCGGGCACGCAAATGCAGTTCATGCAGCGCTGATACGCCAGCCGGGCGGCACCATGCAGCTGCGTGTCCTGGGGTGCTCCGGTGCAATTGCCCAGGGCTGCCGCACCACCGCCTTCCGGCTGGGCGAGCGGCTGCTGGTGGACGCCGGTACCGGCGTGGGCGAGCTGCGCATGGACGAGCTGCTGGCCATCGACCATGTGTTGCTGACCCATTCCCACCTCGACCACATCGCCGCCCTGCCGTTGATGCTCGACGCTGTCGGCGCGCACCGCCACCAGCCCCTGCAGGTGCACGCCCTGCCGGCGACGCTGGCGGCGCTGCGCCAGCACATCTTCAACGGCACCATCTGGCCCGATTTCACCCGCATCCCGACGCCGGCGCAGCCCTTCGTGCAGCTGCAACCCCTGGCGTTGGGCCAGCGGCTGCAGCTGGCGGGGCTGGAGATCGAGGTGCTGCCCGCGCGCCACAGCGTGCCGGCCGTGGGCTATGCCGTGCGCGGCACCCAGGGCTGGTGGATCTACAGCGGCGACACCGGCGGCGAGGAACCCGCCTTCTGGCAGCGCGTGCACGCGCTGGCGGCGGCCGATGGCGTCGCCGCCCTGTTCATCGAAACTGCGTTCAGCAACCAGGAGCAGGCACTGGCGCGCACCAGCGGCCACCTGGCGCCCGCCAGCCTGGCGCGCGAGCTGCAGCAGCTGGGCCCGGGCGCTGCGTTCCCGATTTACATCACCCACGCCAAACCGCGCGAGAGCCAGCGCATCATGCGCGAGGTGCAGGCGCTCGAGCAGGGGGCTTTCACCCTCATCGACCTGCAAACGGTCGATGCCCTTGAGCTATAAAAACAGGAGCTGTTGGCGCTTACCCTGTGGGCATTAGCGGCACTTTGCATGGTTTTTACCTGGCGTGCGCCAGCAGTGGCTGGCGCGCCGCAGTACCATGCCGGCATGACCTCTGTTTACGCCCAGCGCCGCGCCCGCCTGGCCGCCCTTTTGGGCCCCGGCGGCGTCGCCATCGTCCCGACCGCGCCCGAGCGCCCGCGCAACCGCGACAACGAGCACCCCTACCGGCACGACAGCTATTTCTACTACCTCACCGGCTTTACCGAGCCTCACGCCTGGCTGCTGCTGGACGCCAGCGGCCGCAGCACCCTGTGGTGCCAGCCCAAGGACGTAGAGCGCGAAATCTGGGATGGCTACCGCCTCGGGCCCGAGGCCGCGCCGGCGGTGCTCGGGGTCGATGCCGCCCACTCGGTGGCCGAGCTCGATACCCGCCTGCCGCGCCTGCTGGAGAACCAGCGCCAAGTGTGGTTTCCGTTTGCCACCCATGAGGGCCTGGCAGCGCAGGTCGAAGGCTGGCTGCGCGCCGTGCGCGCGCGTGTGCGCCAAGGTGCCCTGTGCCCGCAGCAACAGGGTGACCTGTGCGCGCTGCTCGACGAATTGCGCCTGTGCAAGGACGCGCACGAGCAGGCCGTGATGCGCCGTGCGGCGCAGATCAGCGCCGGTGCCCACGTGCGCGCCATGCAGACCAGCAGCCGGATGCTGCGCGCCGGCCAGGCACTGCACGAATACCACCTCGAAGCGGAACTGCTGCACGAGTTTCGCCGCCACGGCGCGCAGGCGCCGGCCTATGGCTCCATCGTCGCTGCGGGCGCCAACGCCTGCGTGCTGCACTACCGCGCCGACGCCGCCCCGGTGCGCGCGGGCGACCTGGTGCTGATCGACGCCGCCTGCGAGCTCGATGGCTACGCCGCCGACATCACCCGCACCTTCCCCGCCGACGGCCGTTTCACCGGGCCGCAGCGTGCGCTGTACGAGCTGGTGCTGGCGAGCCAGGAAGCGGCGATTGCCGTCACCCGCCCCGGCGCCCGCTTCAACGATCCGCACGAGGCCACACTGGCGGTGCTGGCTCAGGGCCTGCTCGACCTGCGCCTGCTCGATGGCAACCAGGTCGGCACGGCGCAGGACGTGCTCGAAAAGCGCGCCTATCTGCCGTTTTACATGCACCGCACCAGCCACTGGCTGGGCATGGACGTGCACGACTGCGGCAGCTACGTTGAGCCCAGCCAGGCCGAGCAGGCACAGGTTCGCACCGATCCCCACACCGGCGAGACCACGCTCCAGCGCCCCAGCCGCATCCTGCAGCCGGGCATGGCGTTGACCATCGAACCCGGCCTGTACGTGCGCCCGGCGCCGGGCGTGCCGGCGCAGTTCCACGGTCTGGGCGTGCGCATCGAGGACGACGCGTTCGTCACCGCCGCAGGCTGCGAGTTGACGACGCGCGACGTGCCGGTGCGGGTGGACGACATCGAGGCCCTGATGCGTGCCTGACGGGGCCGGGGTTGCCGGCATGTAACCGGTTTCGTGCCAGAATTGAAACCGAATTACAAAACCAGCAGGAGCACCCTATGCAAATGACCCGCGCCACCAAAATCGTCGCCACCCTGGGGCCGGCATCGAGCGAGCCCGCGCTGCTCGAAGCCATGATCCGGGGCGGGGTCAACGTCGTGCGCCTGAACTTCAGCCACGGCAAGGCGCAGGATCACATCGACCGCGCCATCCTGGTGCGCGCCGCAGCGCAGCGCGCCGGGCGCGAGGTGGCCATCATGGCCGACCTGCAGGGGCCCAAAATCCGCGTCGGCAAATTCGTTGACGGCAAGGTGTGGCTGGAGCCGGGCGCGGCCTTCGTGCTCGATGCCGCACGCACCGAGCCAGGTGACGTGCACGGTGTCAGCCTGGACTACAAAGACCTGCCGCGCGACGTGCGCGCCGGCGATACCTTGCTGCTCAACGACGGCCTGATCGTGCTCACCGTGGACGCCGTGCGCGGCGACGCCGTGCACACCACCGTCAAGCTCGGCGGCGAGCTCTCGAACAACAAGGGCATCAACAAGCAAGGCGGTGGCCTGACGGCGCCCGCCCTCACCGCCAAGGACATGGAGGACATCAAGACCGCCATGGGCTTTCAGGCCGACTACGTGGCCGTGAGCTTTCCGAAGAACGCCATCGACATGGAAATGGCGCGCCAGCTGTGCAACGTGGCGGCGGCGGAATACGGCCACCGCCCGGGGCTGATTGCCAAGATCGAGCGCGCCGAGGCGATTCCGCGCCTGGAGGAAATTTTGCGCGTCTCCGACGGCATCATGGTCGCGCGCGGTGACCTGGCGGTCGAGGTCGGCAACGCCGCCGTACCGGCGCTGCAAAAGAAAATGATCCGCATGGCACGCGACATGGACAAGGTGGTGATCACCGCCACGCAGATGATGGAGAGCATGATCACCAACCCCGTGCCGACGCGCGCCGAGGTCAGCGACGTGGCCAACGCCGTGCTCGATGGCACCGACGCCGTCATGCTCAGCGCCGAGACCGCCGCCGGCAAGTACCCGCTGGAGACGGTGCAGGAAATGGCCAACATCTGCTGTGCCGCCGAGGCGGCGGAAGAGGTGGAGCTTGACGCCGACTTCAACAACCGCAGCTTTGGCCGCATCGACCAGAGCATTGCCATGGGCGCGCTGTTTACTGCCCACCACCTCGGGGCCAAGGCCATCGTCGCGCTGACCGACAGCGGCTCGACGGCGCTGTGGATGAGCCGCTACCGCATCCACATCCCGATCTACGCCCTCACCCCCAAAATCGCTACGCAGCGCAAGATGGCGCTGTACCGCAACGTGCGTCCGCTGCTCATGGACACCAGCGCCGACCGCGACACGGCGCTGGAGCAGGCCGAGCTGCACCTGAAGAGCCGCCAGATCGTGCAAAAAGGCGACATCTACGCCATCACCTGCGGCGAGCCCATGGGCCAGCCCGGCGGCACCAACATGCTCAAAATCTGCAGCGTGGAGTAGGCCGCCCGAGGGGCATGGGCCTTGTCCTAAAATCGGATGGTTACGAAGCGGTTACCGCCGCGCTTTTATCCACCCTCGAACGGACACACACACCATGCCCCTCGTCTCGATGCGCGAACTGCTCGACCATGCCGCCGCCAACGGCTACGGCATCCCCGCTTTCAACGTCAACAACCTGGAGCAGGTGCAGGCCGTGATGGCCGCAGCCGACGAGGTCGGCGCCCCCGTCATCCTGCAGGCGAGCGCCGGCGCGCGCAAATATGCCGGCGAGAGCTTTATCAAGCACCTGATCGCCGCCGCCGCCGAAGCCTACCCGCACAGCCCGCTGGTCATGCACCAGGACCACGGCACCAGCCCCGCCATCTGCCAGGGCGCGCTTGATCTGGGCTTTGGCTCGGTGATGATGGACGGCAGCCTGCGCGAAGACGGCAAGACCCCGTCTGACTTCGACTACAACGTGCGCGTGACGCAGGAAGTGGTGGCCATGGCGCACAAGATCGGCGCCACCGTCGAAGGCGAACTCGGTTGCCTGGGCAGCCTGGAAACGGGCGAAGCCGGTGAGGAAGACGGCGTCGGCGCCGTCGGCAAGCTCGACCACAGCCAGATGCTGACCGACCCCGAGGAGGCCGCCCAGTTCGTCAAGGCGACGCAGCTCGACGCCCTGGCGATTGCCATTGGCACCAGCCACGGCGCCTACAAGTTCACCCGCCCGCCCACGGGCGACGTGCTGGCGATCTCGCGCGTGAAGGAAATCCACGCCCGCATCCCCAATACCCACCTGGTGATGCACGGCAGCTCCAGCGTGCCGCAAGACCTGCTGGCCATCATCAACCAGTACGGCGGCAAGATGAAGCAGACCTACGGCGTGCCCGTGTCCGAGATCCAGGAAGCCATCAAGCACGGCGTGCGCAAGATCAACATCGACACCGACATCCGCATGGCCATGACCGGCGCGGTGCGCAAGTTCCAGGTCGAGAATCCCGACAAATTCGACATGCGCGAATGGATGAAGCCGGCGCGCGAAGCCGCCAAGGCGATCTGCAAGCAGCGCTACCTGGAGTTTGGCTGCGAAGGCCAGGCCGCCAAGATCAAGGGCATTGCGCTGTCCGTCATGGCGCAAAAATACAGCGC
>JAJTBK010000082.1 GCA_021286965.1 Comamonadaceae bacterium
CCGCTGGGGATGCTGCTGTCGCGCCGCCGCCAGGGCCCTTGCGTGGCGCTGCGCTGGAGTGAGGAGGGCCAGCGCTACCTCTGCGCCGCGGTCGCCGAGGCGCCCGCCGGCCTGGGCGGGCGCCTGCGCGCGGCCTTGGCGCGGCGCTGGATTGGTGCCGGGGTGGGGTGCGATGCGCAGCTGGAGGCCGACGAGGGTGGCCCCTAAATCAGCTTGCCATGCGGCAGGCTGCCCAGGCGCTTGAACATGCGCCGGCAGTAGCCGCTGACCCACAGGCATTTGTTGAGCTCGTCCACCGGCAGCGGGCCGGAGACGACCACCAGGTCGTTGGCCTCGGCCACGGCGCCGGCAGCGCGCAGGCGCCGGCGCTGGTGGTTGGCCCAGGACTGGATGCGCGTGGGGTTGCCGTGCTGGCGCACTTCGCCGGTGAAAAGATCAAATGCAATCGCCACCAAATCGGTTTTCAGCTTGAAGCGCCGCTCGCCCGTGACGGCGCTGGGCGCGTCCTGCATGTCGTACAGGTAGTAGCTGCCGGCTTTGAGCTGGTATTGCATTTGCATGGTCGATCCCTCGGGTGGCGGCAGTCGGGCCGTGAGATCGGGCAACGGGCGGCAAAAGCCGGCTTGTTGCTGTATTTGTCCCCTTCTGGCGCCCTGCTGCGGGTGCCGGGATTGTGGCCTCTGTCAGGGGGGGCAGCAAGCAAACCAGGCGCAGTAGCCGTAACGTTTTGTGATTTGGCGCAGCCCCGGCCTATTCTTTGCGCAGGATGAAGCGCTGCGGCGCAGCGCTGGCGCCCTCGCGCTGCCACTGGCCCCGGATTTCGCGCCCGCAGCTGCCCTCGACCACGTCGCCCAGCCAGGTGGCGCTGATGCGCTGGCCGTCGTCGGATTCCTCCAGCGTCAGCGTGCCGCCGTCCACGTCGCCCGCCAGCAGGCTGCGCTGGCTGCCGCGCTGCAGGCTGCCGCGCACGCTCTCGGCCAGTTCGGGGTGGGGCGTGAGTTGCAGCTGCAGGCGCTGGCCCAGGCCCGGCAGCTCGGCCTGCCAGTGCCCGAGCAGGTGGCGCTGCTGCAGCGCCTGTGCGGCGGGGCAGTCGGCAGCTGTGCCTTGGGGGCGTTTTTCGGCGCTAGCGCTCGCTGGGATTGCGCAAGCAGCTATCAAAACAAGAGTAAACAGGGGCTTCATGGCGGGCAATGAAAAAGCGCCCCGGCGGGGGCGCTGATGGACGGTGGCGGGCTCAGGCGAATTCGGCCAGGGCCTTTTTCATTTTCTTCATGGCCGCCACTTCGATCTGGCGGATGCGCTCGGCGCTGACGCCGTACTCGGCCGCCAGCTCGTGCAGCGTCATGCCGCCGCTGCCGTCGTCGTTCACCTGCAGCCAGCGCTGCTGCACGATGCGGCGGCTGCGCTCGTCGAGGCTGGCCAGGGCGCTGGCGATGCCGTCGGTGGCCAGCATGTCGCGCTGGCGCGACTCGATCATCGCCGTCGGCTCGTGCGCCTTGTCCGACAGGTAGGCGATGGGGCCGTAGGCCTGCTCGCCGTCGTCCGAGGGGCTCGGGTCCAGCAGCACGTCGCCGCCGGCCAGGCGCGTTTCCATCTCGATGACTTCCTCGCGCTTGACGTTGAGCTGCTCGGCCACCAGGTCGATCTCGTGCTCCGACAGGCTCTCGCGGTGCGCACCGGCGTCCAACGCCTCGGCCTTGAAGCCCTGCTTCATCGAGCGCAGGTTGAAGAACAGCTTGCGCTGCGCCTTGGTGGTGGCCACCTTGACCATGCGCCAGTTCTTCAGAATGTATTCGTGGATCTCGGCCTTGATCCAGTGCATGGCGTAGCTCACCAGGCGCACGCCCTGGTCGGGGTCGAAG
>JAJTBK010000098.1 GCA_021286965.1 Comamonadaceae bacterium
GCCCCACAGCGGTGCATCCTCGACGTAGATGTTCTGGCCCTCGGGCAGGGATTTGTCCTTCGGGCAGCGCCAGCCCGCACCCTCGCCCTGGTGCGTGAGCAGGTCGTCGAGGCAGGCGAGCATGATGTCGTCGGGCTCCTCGGGGCGCCCCAGGTCGCCCACCAGCGCCGGCCCAGCCCAGGTGCAGGTGCCCGTTTGCGCCAGCAGCGCCAGCTGCAGCGCGGTGAAGTCACTCAGGCCGACGAACTGCGTGCCCTGGGCCACGGCGCGCTCGAGCAGCGGGTAGTCGATCTGGTCGAGCAGGCGCGTCAGGCCGTAGCCGCCGCGCGTGGTCAGGGCCAGGTCGGCGCCGCTGCTGGCCGCGCGGTGGATGGCCGCCAGGCGCGTGGCGTCGTCACCGGCAAAGCGCTGGTGGCTGGCGAGGGCAGCGGGGTCGATCTCCACCTCGTGCCCCATGGCCTGCAGGCGCTTGACGCCGCGCCGCAACGCCGCCTTGTCGCGCACCGCGCCGGACGGTGAATACACATAGATGCGTTGCGGCCCCTGGCGGTGCGGGTCATGGGTGCAGGCCGGGCCGCAGGCGTGGGAAGGCGTGGTGGTGGGGGAGGACAAGGCGCTTTCCAGGCCCGCAGGGGCCTGCTCCGTAGAGACGATTCAAAGCGGCGAGTATTCCATAGCCTGGCACGCCAGCGCGGCTGCGGCCCCGGGCTGCTGCGGCAGCGGCGCCGATGGCCAGGCCCCCGCCATGCCCAGGGCCTGCGCCAGCGCCAGCGGCGCCCAGCGCGCCAGCGCCTGCGGCCCGGCGCGGTGCCCGGCATCGGGGAACGGCACGGCATCGGCCCGCTCGCCCTGCAGCAGCACCCCGCCGAGTAAAAAAGCAGGGCTGTCGCGCCCTACCGGGGCCGGGGCCATGGCGCCGTCCGGGGCCACGCACAGCCCGCCCCAGGCTGTCTGCACCCCGAGCCGCTGGCACAGCTGGCGCAGCACCTGCGCGTGCCACTGGGGCTGGTGCAGCGTGCCTTTTTTCGGTTTGTCGCTGCGGCCAAAGCCGATCAGGTCGGGGCACAGCACACGCGCGCCAGCCTCGGCCAGCGCCTGCGCCCAGGGCAGCAGGGCCTCGCTCCAGCCCTCGCTGCCGTGCAGCAGCAGCCAGGTGCGCGTGGCCTGCGCCGGCCCGAGCAGGTGGTAGTGCAGGCGCAGGCCAGCGAGCGCGGGCAGGTCGCTCACGTACTGGCCTGCCGGGTGACAAGCGGCAAAGCGCACCTCGGGCGTGCGCAGCGCATCGGGGCGCAGGGGCTGGGCCTGCTGGCGCTGCGCCTGGCGGCGCTGGCGGAAAAAATCTTGCAGCAAGGCGCCGCACTCCTGCGCCAGCACCCCGCCCTGCACCTGGGTCTGGTGGTTGAGCTGCGGGTAGGCAAACAGATCGAGCACCGAGCCGGCGGCGCCCGTCTTGGGTTCGGCCGCGCCGTACACCACCCGCGCCACGCGCGCGTGCAAGAGCGCGGCGCTGCACATGGCGCAGGGCTCGAGCGTGACGTAGAGCGTGCAGCCGTCGAGCCGGTAGTTGCCCAGGCGCTGCGCGCCCTGGCGCAGCGCCTGCACCTCGGCGTGGGCGGTGGGGTCGCATTGCGCCAGCGGGGCGTTGTGGCCCTGGCCGATGACCACGCCGCCTTGCACCAGCAGCGCGCCCACCGGCACCTCGCCGGCTTCGGCGGCCACCCGGGCCTGCGCCAGGGCCTGGCGCATCCAGGCTTCGTCGGCGGCTTGGTCACTCATCTTTTGATAGCTGCTCGCGCTTTACCAGCAAGGGGAAAGTGCCAATTTCACCTGATTAGCGACGTGCCTCAGAAAAAACCCGTTCGCCCTGAGCCAGTCGAAGGGCCAGCGACGGCAGTGCCCTGGCTTCGACGGGCTCAGCCCGAACGGCTGGGGGGCAAGCATCTGAGGCATGTCACTAATCA
>JAJTBK010000103.1 GCA_021286965.1 Comamonadaceae bacterium
ACGCTGGGCCTGTTCCTGTCGCTGCTGGTCATCCTGGGCACGCGCACGGTCCTGGGCGAGGCGGCGTTCAACGACTGGGGCTGGCGCCTGCCGTTTTTGCTCTCCATCGTGCTGCTGGCGGTGTCGGTGTGGATCCGGCTCAAGCTGGCAGAGTCGCCGGCCTTCCAGCGCATGAAGGCGCGCGGGCGCACCTCGCGCGCCCCCGTGGCCGAAGCTTTTGGCCGCTGGCAAAACCTGAAGATGGTGCTCATCGCCCTGCTGGGACTGACGGCGGGGCAGGCCGTGGTGTGGTACACGGGGCAGTTCTATGCGCTGTTCTTTCTCACGCAGCAGCTCAAGGTCGATGCCGTCACGGCCCATTTGCTGATGGCGCTGGCGCTGTGCCTGGGCACGCCGTTCTTCCTCATATTTGGTGCGCTCTCGGACAAGGTGGGCCGCAAACCCCTCGTCATGCTGGGCTGCGCTCTGGCGGTGGCCACCTATTTTCCCGCCTTCGAGTGGCTGGCGCGGGCCGCCAACCCCGACCTGGCGGCGGCGCAGGCGAAGAACAAAGTCGTCGTCTGGGCCGATCCGGCGCAATGCTCGTTCCAGTTCAACCCCACGGGCACGGCACGCTTTACCAGCTCCTGCGACATCGCCAAACAGGTGCTGGCGGCCGGCTCGGTCAGCTACGACAACGAGGCCGCGCCGCCAGGCAGCACGGCGGTGGTGAAGATTGGCAGCGACAGCATCGCCAGCTTCGAGGCCGATGGCCTGCCGCCCGACGTGGTGCGGGCGCGGGAGGCGGCCTTTCGCCAGGCCGTGCACGACACCTTGGCGCAGGACGGCTACCCCACCGAGGCCGACCCGCAGAAGATGAACAAGCCGCTGATCGTGCTCATCCTGGCCTACCTGGTGCTGCTGGTGGCCCTGGTGTACGGCCCGATCGCCGCCATGCTGGCCGAGCTGTTCCCGACGCGCATCCGCTACACCTCGATGAGCCTGCCGTATCACATTGGCAACGGTTGGTTCGGTGGCCTGCTGCCGACCATGTCGTTCGCCATCGTGGCGCAGACCGGCAATATGTACAACGGCCTGTGGTACCCCATCATCGTCGCCGCCATGACGCTGCTGCTGGGCATGGTGTTCCTGCCCGAGACCAAGGATGTGGACATGTACGCCCGTGACTGAGTTGTCATCAAAGATAGGGGATGTTTGTGGTAGATAAACATCATTTGCCGCTGTCAAGCCCTGGCGTCGCGGGCCTTGCCCCTAGAATTTGCGTCCAGTAGTTGCATGTGCGTTGTCCGGTCAACCCTGCCAACCTTGCCCCTACGCCTTCTCGATGAATCCCTCCCTACAAGGAATACACATGCAAAAGAAACACCTCGTGCTGGCCGTGCTGGCCGCCGCTGGCGCTACCTCCGTGATGGCCCAAAGCAGCGTGACGCTGTATGGCCGCGTGAACACCACCGTGGAATACCAAAAGGCCGGCGACGTGAAGACCACCGGCATGTTCAACAACTCTTCCCGCTTTGGCTTCAAGGGCGTGGAAGACCTGGGCGGCGGCCTGAAGGCTGGCTTCCAGCTGGAGTCCGGCTTTGCCTCCGACACCGGCGCTGGCTCCGCTGCCGGCGGCGGCCTGACCTTTGGCCGTCAAAGCGAAGTGAACCTGTCGGGCAACTTCGGCATGGTGCGCCTGGGCAACTTCTTCCCCGAGTCGTACTTCGCTACTGCTGACTACGTCAGCATGCACAACCACGACACCGGCTCCTCGTCCGACGCCCTGTACTACGATCCCGTGTGGTTCGGCAAGCTGGGCACCGGCAACAAGCTGGCCTACCGTACCCCCAGCTTCGGCGGCTTCACCGCTGAAGGCGCTGTGAGCTTCCACGAGCAAGTGTCTGGCGCCGGCGGCAAGTACGGCTACGACCTGGCTGCCAACTACGGCATGGGCCCCCTGGCCCTGGGCGCTGGCTACAGCTACGTCAACAGCAACTACCAACTGGGCCTGCGCGCTGCCTACACCTTCGGCCAATTCACGGTCGGCGGCTACTACCAGCGCAACAAGGACGACAACCAGCTGGTGGCTACCGGTGCTGGCACCCGCGACAACATCCGTCTGTCCGGCATGTACACCCTGGGCGCTTCCGAGTTCCACGCCAACATTGGCCACGCCAGCAAGTGGAGCAACGTGGCTGACTCCGCTGCCACGCAGTGGACCCTGGGCTACAACTACAACCTGAGCAAGCGCACCAAGGTGTACGGTTACTACACCGCCGTGAACAACAAGGCTGGCAGCGCTATCAACGTTGGCAAGGCCGGCGACGATTTCAGCTCCCTGGCCGTCGGCGTCCGCCACAACTTCTAATCCTTCCCCCGCTGGCATCCCGCCAGCGGCCCGAAGGCCAAAACCCCGCAACCTTTTTGGGTCGCGGGGTTTTTTTCTGCGCGTCTGCTGGCAGGGGCCTAGCGCCTAGAATTTTGGCCCCAGCTTTTGCCAGGATGAACTGTATGACCCAGGGAGAGATCCGCATCCACGGTGCGCGCCAGCACAACCTGAAGAACCTCGACCTGGAGATCCGCACCGGCGAGCTGACCGTGGTCACCGGCGTGAGCGGTTCGGGCAAATCCAGCCTGGTGTTCGACACCCTCTACGCCGAGGGCCAGCGCCGCTACGTGGAGACGTTCAGCGCCTACGCGCGCCAGTTCCTCGACCGCATGGACAAGCCCGCCGTGGACAAGGTCGAAGGCGTGCCGCCGGCGATTGCCATCGACCAGACGAATCCGGTGCGCTCCAGCCGCTCCACCGTGGGCACGATGACGGAGCTGAACGACCACTTGAAGCTCCTGTTCGCCCGCGCCGCGCAGCTTTTTGACCGCCAGACCGCGCTGCCCGTGCGCCACGACTCGCCGGACAGCATCTACGCCGAATTGCAAAGGCGCTCTGCGGCAGAAAACGATCCGCGCATCGTCATCACCTTCGCCGTCGAGCTGCCCGCCAGCGTGACGCCGGCGCAGATGCAGGAATGGTTGTCGGCCAGTGGCTATACCAAGGTGCAGGCCGAATACGAGCAGGACGGGAAAAAGATTCTGGCCGTGGTGGCCGACCGCTTTCGCCTCGCCAACGCCGAGCGCGAGCGCGCCATCGAGGCGATTGAAACAGCCCTGCAGCGCGGTGGTGGCCGCATGGCGGTGTACCGCCTGCCCGATGAGGGTGAGGGCGAGCCCGTGCTGTGGAAGTTCTCCACCGGCCTGCACTGCCCGGAGAGCGATGTGCGCTACGCCGAGCCCATCCCGTCGCAGTTCTCGTTCAACTCCGCCGTCGGCGCGTGCGATGCCTGCCGGGGCTTTGGCCGGGTGATTGGCGTGGACTGGGGGCTGGTCATTCCCAACGAAAAACTCACGCTCCGGGCCGGCGCCATCAAGGCCATCCAGACCCCCGCCTGGCAGGAGATCCAGGACGACCTGATGCGCTACGCCGAAGCCGCCGGCATCCCGCGCGACACCGCCTGGAGCAAGCTCACGCCCGCGCAGCAGCAGTGGGTGATCGAGGGCCAGCCGGACTTCAAAAAAGGCCACTGGAACCAGCAGTGGTACGGCATTCGCCGCTTCTTCGCCTACCTGGAGACCAAGGCGTACAAGATGCACATCCGCGTGCTGCTGTCCAAGTACCGCAGCTACACACCCTGCCCGGATTGCGCTGGCGCGCGGCTCAAGACCGAGAGCCTGCTGTGGCGCATCGGCAGCAAGGAGGATGCCGACGCCGTGCTCTCGCCCGAGCAGCGCTTCCTGCCCCAGGGCACGCTCTGGAGCCGGGCGCAGCTCCAAGCCTTGCCGGGGCTGTGCCTGCACGATGTGATGCTGCTGCCGCTCGACAAATTGCGGCGCTTTTTTGCCCGGCTCCATGCTTCTGAAACCATAGCTGGTGGCGCTTGCCCAGCAAGCCCTGGAGCCGAAAAACCTTCTCAAAATGCCGACGCCCAGGCCCTGCGCCTGCTGCACGCCGAAATCACCACCCGCCTGCAGTACCTGTGCGACGTCGGCATTGGCTACCTCACGCTCGACCGGCAAAGCCGCACCCTCAGCGGCGGCGAGGTGCAGCGCATCAACCTGACGACGGCGCTGGGCACCAGCCTGGTCAACACCCTGTTCGTGCTCGACGAGCCCAGCATCGGCCTGCACCCGCGCGACATGCAGCGCATCAACCAGGCCATGCGCCGCCTGGTCGATGCCGGCAACACCCTGGTGGTGGTGGAGCACGACCCGGCGGTGATGCTGTCGGCCGACCGCATCATCGACATGGGCCCCGGCCCGGGCGAACGCGGCGGGCAGATCGTGTTCGACGGCACGGTGGCCGAGTTGCGCCGCGCCGACACGCTGACGGGCCAGTACCTGGGTGGGCGCAAGCACATCGGCCTGGGCTACCAAAGGGCGGTGACCGAGGCCACGCCGCGCCTCATCCTCGAAGGCGCGCGCCAGCACAACCTGCGCGGCATCAGCGTGGAATTTCCGCTGCAGCGCCTGGTGACGGTGACGGGCGTTTCCGGCTCGGGCAAGTCCACGCTGGTGCAGGACATCCTCGCGCCCGCGCTCCTGCGCCAGTTTGGAAGAGCGACGGACGCGCCCGGCGCCCACGACCGCCTGCTGGGCGCCGACCACCTGAGCGACGTGGTGTTCGTCGATCAATCGCCCATCGGCAAGACGGCGCGCTCCAACCCGGTGAGCTACGTCGGCGCGTGGGACAGCATCCGCGAGATTTTTGCCACCGCGCCGCTGTCGCGCGAGCGCGGCTACACCGCCTCCAAGTTCAGCTTCAACAGCGGCGACGGGCGCTGCCCGACCTGTGGCGGCTCGGGCTTTGAGCATGTGGAGATGCAGTTCCTGTCGGATGTCTACCTGCGCTGCCCGGACTGCAACGGCCAGCGCTACCGGCCTGAAATTCTGGAAGTGCGCATCGAGCGCGGCGGGCGCTTTTTGAACGTGGCCGAGGTGCTGGCGCTGACGGTGCACGAGGCCGCGCAATGGTTTGCCAGCGACCGCGAGGTGTTGCGCGCGCTGCAGCCCATCGTCGATGTGGGGCTGGAGTACGTGAAGCTCGGCCAACCCGTGCCCACGCTCTCGGGCGGCGAGGCGCAGCGGCTCAAGCTCGCCGGCTTTTTGGCCGAAGCGGCGAAAACCCAGGCCAAATCGCGCCAGCCGCTGGCGCGCAAGGGCACGCTGTTCTTGTTCGACGAACCCACCACCGGCCTGCACTTTGACGACATCGCCAAGCTGATGCGGGCGCTGCGCAAGTTGCTGGACGCGGGGCACTCGCTCATCCTCATCGAGCACAACCTGGACGTGATCCGTGCCAGCGACTGGCTGATCGACCTCGGCCCCGAGGGCGGCGGCCTGCTGGTGGCCGCAGGCCCGCCGCAGGAGCTGCGCCAGCACCCCACGTCGCACACCGCCCGTGCGCTGCGTGAGTACGAGCAGGCGCTGGGGCAGGGCGGGCACGCGGTGCAGGAGGCCGCGCCGCCGAAACCGCTATTGAAACCAGAGCTGCTTGCGCTTGACAGGAAAGGGCTGGAGGCCAAAAACACCATAGAAATCGTCAACGCCCGCGAGCACAACCTGCAGGCGCTGTCGGTCAGCATTCCGCGTGGGCAGTTCAACGTGATCACCGGCGTCTCGGGCTCGGGCAAGTCCACGCTGGCGTTTGACATCCTGTTCAACGAAGGCCAGCGCCGCTACCTCGAATCGCTCAACGCCTACGCGCGCTCCATCGTGCAGCCGGCGGGCCGGCCCGAGGTGGACGCGGTCTATGGCATCCCGCCGACGGTGGCCATCGAGCAGCGCTTGTCGCGCGGCGGGCGCAAATCCACGGTGGGCACGACCACCGAGGTCTGGCATTTCCTGCGCCTGCTCTACGTCAAGCTCGGCGTGCAGCACTGCATCCACGACGACGCGAAGGTTGAGCCGCAAAGCACGGACAGCATCGCCGCGCAGCTGCTCACGCAGTTTCGCGGCCAGCACATCGGGCTGCTGGCGCCGCTGGTCATGCACCGCAAGGGCGTTTACACCGAGCTGGCCGACTGGGCGCGCCCGCGCGGCTACACGCACCTGCGCGTGGACGGCGAGTTTCTGCCCACCACCGGCTTTCCGCGCCTCGACCGCTTCAAGGAGCACACCATCGAGCTGCCCGTGTTCAGCCTCGACGTGTCTCCCGCGCAGGAAGACCTGCTGCGCAGCAAGCTGGCCCAGGCGCTGGAGCTGGGCAAGGGCGTGGTGCATGTGCTGAGCGGGCTGGACGGCCTGCAGGACGCCATGGCGCTGGGCCAGTCCACGGCCGGCATCGGGCGGCTGCAGGCGTTTTCCACCCAGCGCGCCTGTCCGGTGTGCGCCACCAGCTACGCCGAACTCGATCCGCGCCTGTTC
>JAJTBK010000564.1 GCA_021286965.1 Comamonadaceae bacterium
AGACATCCTTGCAACGCCCGCCGGGCTATGCCCGCTCGGCCCCGGCCGGACTGCCCCAGGGGCCGACGCCAGTGGCGCGCGCGCGGATGCGGGCCCAGGGCGTGATGGCGCAGCTGCGCCGCCTGCTGTCGCAGCCGGTGACCGGTTTCGACCTGGTGCAGGCGCCGCCAGCAACCCAGGCCCTGACCCAGGCCCTGGCGGCGCAGCGCCTGCAGGCGAGCGCGTTTTACAGTGGTCTCGATACCTTGCAGCCCGTGCTGCCGCAAGGGCCACAGGTGGTGGTGCAACTGGTGGGCCAGGCGCGCGAGCAGTCGAGCGAGCTGAAGAAAAAAGCCGCCAGCGCGAGCGAGAAAGCCATCATCGAAGTGGTGGCGTTGATGTTCCAGAGCATCCTGACCGAAGACCGCATCCCCTCCCAGGTGCGTGTATGGTTTGCGCGCCTGCAAGTGCCGGTGCTGCGCGTGGCACTGGCCGAGCCGGATTTTTTCAGCAACCTCGACCATCCGGCGCGGCGCCTGATCGACCGCATGGGCGGCTGCGTCATGGGCTTTGACGCCTCGGCCATCGATGGCACGGCGCTCGAAGCCGAGGTGCGGCGCATCGTGCAGGTGATCGAGCAGTACCCTGAGACCGGCCAGCGCGTGTTCCAGCTGGTGTACGACGAGTTTGAAAAATTCCTCGCCAAGTACCTGACCGAGCGCCAGGCGACGGCGCGCCTGGTGTCGATAGCGCAGCAGGTCGAGCAGCGCGAGACGCTGGCCATCCAGTACACCATCGAGCTGCGCAGCCTGCTCAAGGACATTCCAGTACGCGACGAAATCCGTGACTTCCTGTTCAAGACCTGGGCCGAGGTGCTGGCCCTGTCGGCCGTGCGCGATGGCGCCCAGCACACCGACACCCTGGGCTACAAGCGCACCGCCACCGACCTGGTCTGGGCCGCCAGCGCCAAGCCCAACCGCAGCGAGCGTGCCCAGGTCATCCAGAGCCTGCCGGGCCTGCTCGCGCGTCTGCGCCAGGGCCTGGCACTGATCGGCATCGAGGGCGAGGCGCAGGACGCACAGGTCAAGCAGCTGACCGACACCCTGGCCGAGGCCTTCGTTGCCAAGACGGCGGCGATTCCGGCAGCGCAGATCGAGGCCATGGCCAAGCGCCTGGCGAACCTGGAAGACTTCATGGACGATGCCACGCTCGGCGACATGCCGCTGTCGGGCGACAACATCGAGATGATGCTGGGCATGGATGCCTCGGGCCTGGTGGTCATCGCCGACACCGGCGCGCCAGTGGACGAGGCCATGCTCGCCTGGGCGCAGCAGCTGCCGCTGGGCGTGTGGTACCAGCTCGACCACAACGGCAGCACGGCCCAGGTGCAGTACGTGTGGCATAGCGCGCGCCAGCAGCTGCATCTGTTTGCGGCGGCGGTCGATGGTTCGTGCTACCTCATTCAGCTGCGCCGCCTGGCCGCCTACCTGCAGGCCGGCCTGCTGGTGGCGGCCGATGAGGAGGGCCTGACGGTGCGGGCCACGCGCGATGCGCTGGCCAAGATCGACGCCAACCCCGAACGCCTGCTCAACTGAGCGCCAGGCGCTGGAACAGCCCGCCGGGCAGGCGTGCCAGCTGGCCGGCCAATTCGCGCTCCAGCAGCAGCACTTGCAAGGTGGCGGTGTCGTAGCCGGTGCGTGCCAGCAGCGCATCCAGCCCCACCGGATCCCAGCCCATGGCGGCCAACAGCGCATCGTCGCTGGGGGGCGCTGCCGGCGGTGGTGCGGCCGGGGTGCTCGGCATGGGCGGTAGCTCCTCGAGCACGTCCTGCGCCGTCTCCACCAGCTTGGCGCCCTGGCGTAGCAGGGCGTGGCAGCCCCGCGCCTGCGGCGCGTGGATGGAGCCCGGGATGGCAAACACCTCGCGCCCCTGCTCGGCCGCCAGGCGGGCGGTGATGAGCGAGCCCGACTGCAGCGCGGCCTCCACCACCAGCGTGCCCTGCGCCAGGCCGGCAATGATGCGGTTGCGCTTGGGAAAATTTTGCGCCAGCGGCGGGGTGCCGAGCGGGTACTCACTGAGCAGCAGGCCCTGTTCTGCAATGCGGTGCGCCAGCTCGCGGTGGCGGCTGGGATAGACGCGGTCGAGCCCGGTGCCAACGACGGCGATCGTCGCCAGCTGGCCGGGGCGGGCGGCCGCCAGGGCGCCTTCATGCGCGGCGGCATCGATCCCCAGCGCCAGGCCGGAGACGATGCACCACCCGGCAGCGTGCAGTGCCTGGGCAAATTGCTGCGCCGTCTGCGCGCCCTGCGCTGTCGGGTTGCGGCTGCCGACCATGGCCAGGCAGTGCAGCCCCTGCAGGGGCGCCTGGCCTGCCAGCAGCGCCGCCGGCCCCAGGGCGTAGAGCAGCAGCGGCGGGTCTTCGGTGGCCAGCAGGAGTTCCGGGTAGGCGCTGTCGCCCAGGGCCCAGATGTGGTGCGCCAGGCCCGGTGGCGGCTGTTGCAGCCATTGCCAGGTGGTTTCCAACAGCGCAGCCAGCGCCGGCGGCTCCTGCGCCAGGGCCTGTGCCTGGGCGCTGGTGACGGCACCGCGCCACAGTGCCGGCTGGGAAAACACCTGCTGTGGCAGGCCGCACAGCGCCAGCAGGCGCCGCGCCGTGTGGTTGCCGACCCCGGGTGTGAGCGTCAGGCGCAGCCAGGCGGCGAGTTCGCTGCGCTCCATGCCGGGGCTGAGGGCGTTAGTTCGGGTTCGTCAGGCGATCGCCCACGCGCACGCCGGTGTTGATCTGCAGGATCAGGGCGTAGGAGACGCGGTCAAAGGTGCGGAACACCATGGCCAGACCGTTGCGCTCGCTGGGCAGTTTGATGGTGGCGCGCTCGGGGTCGGTTTTATCGACGATGCGCTCGCCCTTGGTCAGGATTTGCAGCACCTGGCCGGGCACCATGCCGTCGTGGATGCCCCGGTTGATGGCCACCACCTGGTTTTGCCCGGCGTAGGCCACGGGCGAGCTGCCGTAGATCGAGACCACGCGGGCATCGACCGGCACCTGCGGCGCGTGCGGCGTGTAGCTGGTGAAGACGCGGGCCGGTGCTGGCAGCAGGCGGTCGCCGGCGCGGATTTCCTCCTTCACGGCGGTGATCTGCACGGTGGCCGGGACGTAGTCGGCC
>JAJTBK010000119.1 GCA_021286965.1 Comamonadaceae bacterium
CGTCGTTGCCCGCACCGCCAGCACCGTGCAGCTGCAGCAGCTGCAGGAGCTGCACGCCGAGCTCGAACGCAGCACCGGCGAGCGCGAGCAGTTCTTCAGCGTCAACGAACGCTTTCACATGCAGCTGCTGCAGATCGCCAACAACCGCTGGCGCGACCAGCTGGTGACCGACCTGCGCAAGGTCATGAAGCTCAACCGCCACAACTCCCTGCTCAAGCAGGGGCGCATCGAAGAATCCCTGGCCGAGCACCGCAGCCTGATGGCAGCGCTGCAGGCGCACGACGCTGGTGCGGCGCAGCAGGCCATGCAGTCGCATTGCAGCAACGGGCTGCAGGCGGCGGGCTGAGCCCGCACTATATTTCTGCCACACACAACGGCGAGCGCCCGGCCTCAGCACAACCGTCCTAGCGTTCGCTGAACGTCTTCAATGGCACGGATTTATGCTGGAAAAGTTCTTCCTTCTCGATCCTTCTCTTCCATTCTTGCACCACGGGTCACACAACCCTGTGCTGGTTGTGCTGTCGGTGGGGGTGGCCGTTTTGTCGTCGGCCTTGGCGTTGCAACTGGCCAGCCTGGCACGCCAGCCCAGTTCTCCCATGCAGCGGCAGCTGACCGTGGTCAGTGGCAGCTTGGCGCTGGGTGTCGGCATCTGGGCCATGCATTTCATTGGCGTGCTGGCACTGCATTTACCCGTTCGGATCAGCTTTAGCCTGCCGCTGACCTTTGCCTCTTTACTTCCCGGGTTGGCCGCTTCTGTCGCTGCTTTGTGGCTGTTAGCGCAGCGGCAGCCCAGGCCCGTCCAGCTATTAACCGCCAGCGTGCTCATGGCGCTGGGCATAGGCACCATGCACTACAGCGGCATGGCGGCCCTGCAAATGGGGCCCTTGCTGCGTTACGACCCGGTGCTGTTTGCGCTGTCTTTGCTCGTGGCCTGGTTGTTGGCGGGGTTGGCGCTGTGGGTGCGCTTTGGCCTGGCGCGCCTGCGCTGGCTCTCGGGCCTGCCTGCCAGTGCGCTAGCCGCCCTGTGCATGGGGGGCGCTATTTCCGGTATGCATTACACCGCCATCGCGGCAACACGGCTGGTGGGGCAGGCCGATGCCGACACCTGGGCCAACGATGCCTGGTTTGTGCCCCTGGCCCTTGCGGTCGGCCTGACCACCGCCGCGCTGAGCACCGCCGTGGGCGGACTCAATGGCTTGCAACGCTACCGCGCGCTGTACCGCCAGGCCCGTTTGAACGAAGCGCGGCTGAGCGCGCTCGTGGACACGGCTGTCGATAGCATCGTCATGATCGACCAACGCGGCCTGATCCAGAGCTTCAACCGCTCGGCCGAGCGTATTTTTGGCTGGCGCCAGGAAGAGGTGCTGGGACGCAACATCTCCATGCTCATGCCCGAACCCTACAGCAGCCAGCACGACGCCTACCTGGCACGCTACATGTGCACGGCAGAGCCGCACATCATCGGCATCGGGCGCGAGGTGCTCGGTCTGCACAAGGATGGCAGCACCATGCCCATGCGCCTGGCTGTGGGGCGCATCGACGTACCGGGTGGCCCCTTGTTCGTCGGCTTCCTGATGGATCTGCGCCAGCTCAAGAAGGCGCAGGAGCAGCTGCACATCGCGGCCAGCGTGTTCGAGCACAGCTACGAGGCCACGCTCATCCTCGACCGGCAGCGGCGCATCGTCAACCTGAATCCAGCATTTGCGCGCACCACGGGCCAGGCGCCCGAGGCGAGCTTGCAGCGGCCGCTGGAGCACTTCTACCCGGACACCGACTTTGCTCCGATCTGGCAGGCCATCGGCAGCGAAGGCCACTGGCGCGGCGAGCTGGCGCGCCACAGCGGCAGCGGCGCCCGGCTGGTTGAGCGTGTGTCCATGGCCGCCGTCGGCCAGGGCAGCGGCGCGGCGCACCACTTCATCGCCGTCATCAGCGACATCACCCAGGCCAAGGCCCATGAACAGGAGCTCGAGCACATCGCCCTGTACGACAGCCTCACCGGCCTGCCCAACCGCCGCCTGCTCACCGACCGCCTGCAGCAGGCCCTGCGCCACGCCGAGCGCAGCCAGCAGCTGCTGGCGGTGTGCTACCTGGATTTGGACGGGTTCAAGCAGGTCAACGACCAGCACGGGCATGAGGCCGGCGACCTGCTGCTGATCGAGGTCGGGCAGCGCATCCAGGCCCTGCTGCGCGCCGACGACACCCTGGCACGCCTGGGCGGCGATGAAATGGTGCTGCTGCTGGGCAGCCTCCCCGATCCCGAGGCCTGCCTGCCCGTGCTGCAGCGGGTGCAGGAGGCCATCCGCCAACCGGTGCGCCTGCCGACAGGGGCCCAGGTACAGGTCTCGTGCAGCATGGGCCTGAGCTTTTATCCCCTCGATGGCAACACCCCCGACCTGTTGCTGCGCCAGTCCGATCACGCGATGTACCAGGCCAAGCAAGGTGGCAAAAACCAATGCCGGCGCTTCGCTCCCGAAGGCTCGCCGCCTGGGTAGGCGCAGGAGCAGCGCTATCATTTCGGGCTTTACCCAGGGTTCCCCCTGACTCGCTTGCCCGCATGACGCCCCTGCCCACCCTCCCCGCCCGCTCCCTGCAAGACTGCCACACCCTGCCCCAGCTGCTGGCCTGGCGCAGCGCGCGCACGCCGGGAGGCGAGGCTTACCGCCAGTTCGACCCCGCCGCCGGCCGCTGGGCCAGCCTGAGCTGGGAGCAGGCGCAGGCACGCGTGCAGCACTGGGCGCGCGCCGTGGCCGCGAACCGCCTGCCGGCAGGCGCACGGGTGGCGATCTTGCTGCCCAATGGCTGGGATGCCATGAGCATCGACCAGGCCGCACTGGCCACCGGCTGCGTGCCCGTGCCGCTGCACGCCATCGACAACCCCGGCAGCATCGCCTTCATCCTGCAGGACGCCCAGGTCAGCCTGCTGCTGGTGGCCGAAGCGCAGCAGTGGGAGCGCGTGCGCGACGCCGGCCTGGAGCTGCCGCACCTGCAGCAGGTGGTGCTGACCGACCCGGCCCAGCCGCGCAGCAGTCCCAGCCTGGACCTGCCGCGCGTCTCGCGCCTGGCCGACTGGCTGGCCCAGGCCCCGGCCGACCAGCCCCTGCCCCCGCCCCCCGGGCCGCAAGACCTGGCGGCCATCGTCTACACCAGCGGCACCACCGGCAAGCCCAAGGGCGTGATGCTCACGCACGCCAACGTCATGGCCGACATCAAGGCGGTGCTGGCGCGCGTCACGCCCACGCCGCAGGACGTTTTCCTGTCGTTTTTGCCGCTATCGCACACGTTTGAACGCACTGCCGGTTACTACCTGGCGCTGGCGGCGGGCAGCTGCATCGCCTACGCGCGCTCGGTGGCGCTGCTGGCCGAAGACCTGCAAAGCCAGCGCCCCACGGTGCTCATCTCCGTGCCGCGCATTTACGAGCGCATTCACGCCAAGCTGCAAGAAAAACTCAGCGCCTCCCCGTTCAAGCAGCAGCTGTTCGCCGCCGCCCAGGCCGTGGGCTGGCGGCGTTTTCGCGCCGCGCAAAAACTCAGCCCACCGCCGGCGGATGACGCCGGCGGCTGGCTGCGCCATCTGCCCTGGGCGCTGCTGCGCGCGCTGGTGGCGCGGCCACTGCTGGCCCAGTTGGGTGGGCGCGTGCGCGTGGCCGTGAGTGGCGGCGCGCCGCTCTCGCCCACCATCGCCCAATGCTTTCTCGGCCTGGGCCTGCCGCTGCTGCAGGGCTACGGCATGACCGAAACCACCCCGGTGGTCAGCGCCAACGGCCTGCACGACAACGACCCCGCCACCGTGGGCCGCGCCCTGCCCGGGGTCGAGGTGCGCATTGGCGAGAACCGCGAACTGCAGGTGCGCGGCGCCATCGTCATGAAAGGCTACTGGGGCCGGCCCGAGGAGACGGCCAAGGCCATCGATGCCGACGGCTGGCTGGGCACCGGCGACCAGGCCGAGATCGTGGATGGGCGCATCCGCATCCTCGGACGCATCAAGGAAATCATCGTCACCTCGACCGGAGAAAAAGTGCCGCCGGCCGACCTGGAGCTGGCCATCGCCGCCGATCCACTGATCGAGCAAGCCTTCGTCATCGGCGAGCAGCGCCCGTTCATTGCCTGCGTGGTGGCGCTGCACGACCTGGAATGGCGCCAGCTGGCCGCCGAACTGGGCCTGCCTGCCGACGACCCGGCGAGCCTGCAGGATTTTCGCGCCCAGCGCCGGGTGCTCGAACACATCGAGCGCCGCTGCGCCCACTTTCCGCGCTACGCCGTGCCACGTGCCGTGCACCTGGTGCGCGACGCCTGGACCATCGACAACGGCTTCATGACCCCGACGCTCAAGCTCAAGCGCAAGCCCTTGATGGCGCACTACAGCGCCGCCATCGAAGCCCTGTACCAAAAGCGTTAAATCACAAGCGTTAATCCCGCCCCGGCTCGGGCGGGCGCACCTGCTGCGCCAGCAGGGCAAATGCCTCTTTGTGCGCCTGCAGCATGGCCTGGCTGCGGGCGTTGTCTTGCTCCAGCTGCTGGCAGCGCTGCTGCAGCGCTTGCATGGCCTGCTGCAGCTCCTGCTGCTCTATTTGCTTCTGTTTTTGTAGCGAATCACGTTGGTCCTGCAAGGCTTGTATGGCTTTTTGCTGTGCATTTTCTTGCTCCTGCGCCATTTTTTGTGCCACTTGCAGCGCCTGGGCCTGGGCGCTGTGCTGCGCTTGCAGCCGGGCGTGCGCCTGTTCCAGCGCCTGCAGGGCTGCTTGCGACTGCGCGCCCTCGGCCTGGTGCTGGCGCACCTGCTGCTCGGCCTGGGCCAGTGCCAATGCTTGCGCGGCCGCCTCTTGCTGCGCCTGTGCCAATGCCTGCTGGCTGGCCGTGAGCTGCTGGCCCTGGCGGCGAATCTCGCCTTGCAGGTACTGCGCCTGCTGCTCGTGCTGGCGCTGCTGCTGCTCGCGCTGCTCCTTGGCGGCCTGGCGGAAATGCTCCAGGCTGCGCTGTGCGTGCTGGTGCTTTTCTTCGAGCGATTGGCGGTGCTGCGCCTCTTGCCCCAGGCGGGCCTTGAGATCGGCGTTTTCCTGGCCATGGCGGGCCAGGGCCAGTTCGGCAGCGCGCAACTGCTCTTGCGCGCCCTGGTGTGCCAGGCGCTCGGTGTGCAGCAGCTCGGCCTGGGCCTGCCAGCGTTGCTGCTGCTCTTGCAACTGCGCCTGCTGGGCCTGGGCACTGGCCTCTAGCGCCTGCAGCTGCTCCTGGTGCTGCGCCTGCAGCGTGGTGATGCGGGCGTCAGCCTCTTCCTGCAGGCGTGCGGACAGACGCCCGACCAGCTCTTGCAGCGCCTCGCTGACGGCAATTTTGCTGCCGCTGGGCGCGCCCTCTTCCTCCTCGATCTCTTTCAGATAGCGGTGGATGGTGGTTTTGGAGCCCGTATGGCCCAGCTCCGCGCGCACGGCATCGATGCTGGGGTTGCGCCCCTGCGCCAACAGGCGCTCGCGTGCGCGCTGCACCTCTGCCTTGTAAATACCGCCGCGTGCCATGTCATACCCTTTGCTGTAATTTCATACTGTGTTACGTAGTATGATTGTACATACCATTTGCAGATGTGATTGTTTTGTTATTTGAAAAATTTCATGTTGGATAATGGCGTATTATCAAATCTGACCGGGCTTTTCAGGGGGGGGTGCCGCCCCTGGCACCCCGTGGGCAGTACACCTGCGCTGCCGCTCCCTCAAAAAACATGCCGCCGCCAGCCCCCTCCTCACCGCCCAGCCTGGACAGCCTGCTCGCCGCCGCCGAGCGCGCCAACACCCAGCGCAGCTACGCCCAGGCGCTGCGCCATTTCGAGCAGGAATGGCAGGGCTTCCTGCCCGCCACCGAGGGCCAGGTGGCGCAGTACCTGGCCGATCACGCCCACAGTCTGTCGATCGCCACCCTGCGCCAGCGCCTGGCCGCCCTGGCGCATTGGCATGGGGAGCAGGGCTTTGCCGACCCGACCAAGGGCTTGCTGGTGAAAAAAGTGCTGCGCGGCATTCGCGCCACGCGCCCGATCCAGGTGCAGCAGGCGCAGCCCCTGGCGCTGGCGCAGCTGCAGCAGGCCGATGCCTGGCTGGCGCACCAGCAGGCTGCGGCGCAGACCGAGGGCGACAAGGTGCAGGCGCTGCGCCACGCGCGCGACCGGGCGATGCTGCTGCTGGGGTTTTGGCGCGGCTTTCGCTCCGACGAGATCACACGCCTGGCGATCGAGCACCTGCAGCTCACGCCCGGCCAGGCGCTGGTGTGCTACCTGCCGCAATCCAAGGGCGACCGGCTCAACCTCGGGCGCAGTTTTGACTGCCCGGCGCTGCCGCGCCTGTGTCCGGTGGCCGCCACCCACGCCTGGCTACAGCTCTCAGGGCTGCAGGCAGGGCCGCTGTTTCCGGCCATTGACCAGTGGGGCCACGTTGCCAGCCGCCCCATGGCCGCCGCGAGCATCGCCCCCTGGTTGCAAAAATTGCTGCACGCCGCTGGCATCGAGGGCGCGGCAGGCTTTAGCAGCCACTCGCTGCGCCGTGGCTTTGCCAACTGGGCGCGCGATGCCGGCTGGGATCTGCGCGAGCTGATGGCCTACGTCGGCTGGAAGGACATGAAATCCGCCCTGCGCTACCTGGACGCCGGCGGCAGCGGCCTGCAGGCGCGGTTTGCGCAGGCGCTAGGCAGCGATGCCGTCGCTGATACCAACCACCCCAAAAAAGCACCCAGCCCATCATGAAATACGTGTCAACCAACCACCCCGCGCTGCAGGGCGCAATGTGGGCCTTGCTGGCGGCGGTTCTGTTCGGCATCAGTACACCGCTGGTGCAGTACCTGGGGGCTGGCGTGGGCGCCTTCCCCACCGCCATGCTGCTCTATGCCGGCGCGGCCATGGTGGGCGCACTGTCACGCCAGCATGTGAGCAAGGAGGCCCGGCTCGTGCGCAGCGATCTACCGCGCTTGGGGTTGATGGCGGCCTTTGGCGCGGTGCTGGGGCCGGTGGCGCTGGCCTGGGGCTTGCAGCACACCGGCAGCACCGGGGCCTCGCTGATGCTGACCCTTGAAGCCCTGTTCACGGCCTTGCTGGCGCGGCTGCTGTACGGCGAGACGATGGATCGACGCGTCGGGGCCGCCATGCTCTTGCTATTGATGGGTGGCATCGTCCTGGTGCTCGACCGGGGGCGTCAGGGTGGCAGCCAACTCTGGGGCTTGCTGGCGGTGCTCGTCGCCACGATGGCCTGGGGGGCCGATAACACGCTATCGCGGGCGCTGGCCGAGCGTGATCCCGGCCAAGTGGTGCTGGGCAAGGCCATCGCCGGCACTTTGGCCACGGCCGCTCTGACCGTTTTCCTGGGCGGCCCCTTGCCGACATGGGGCGCCGCCCTGGGCTTGATGGCGGTGGGGGCCACCGGCTACGGCTTGAGTCTGCGCTTTTACCTGCTGGCACAACGGGCCTTCGGTGCCGCACGCACCGGATCGGTATTCGCCTTTGCGCCTTTTATCGGCGCTGCAGCGGCAATCGCCCTGGGAGACCGCAGCGGCACCTGGATCATGCTGCTGGGCGGCTTGCTGATGGTGCTAGGCGTGGCACTGCACCTGGCCGAGTCGCATGAACACATGCATACGCATGAGCACCTGGAGCATGAACACGCCCATCGCCACGACGACGGGCATCACAACCACACCCATGTGCCGATGCCGGTGGGTGCGCACAGCCACCGGCACGTGCATGAGCCGATGGCGCATACCCACCCCCATGTGCCGGATGCGCACCACCAACACCCGCATTAAGCCGTGGGGGGGATGCGGCGGGGCCACGCCTGCAACCCGCGCTACGCCAGCCCCGGCTGCGTTTTCAGGTCTGCAGCTGCGCCCAGACCTTATCGAGCCGCTTGCTGCTCACCGGGTACGGGGTTTTGAGCTCTTGGGCGAAAAAGCTCACGCGCAGCTCCTGCAGCATCCAGCGGTATTCCTGCATCCGCGCGTCCTGCGCGCCCTTGCGCTCGGCCAGCAAACGCGTGTAGCGCTGCTCCAGCGGTTGCAGCTCTTTGAGCCGGGCCGCATCGCGTGCCGGATCAGCGCGGTATTTATCCAGGCGCACGGTGATGGCCTTGAGGTAGCGCGGGAAATGCTGCAGCTGCGCCCAAGGGGCCTGGGCGATGAACTGCTTTGCTATCAAATTTTGTAGCTGCTTGCCCGCGTCCTGCGTGGTTTCAGGGGCGTTTTTCGTGTCCTTGATCTTGCGCTGTGCGGCGGCGTACTCCGTCAGGATGGTGCCGGCCAGGCGCGCCACTTCGTTGGCGATCAGGGTCAGGCGGCCCCGGCCCTCTTGTACGCGCTGGGCGAACTGCTCGGCGTTTTGCGGCAGGGGGTCTTGCAAAAAGGCGCGATCCATGGCGGTGGCGATGATCTGCGCGCGCAGCTCCTCCTGCGTGCCCAGGGGCATATAGGCCACGGCCATTTTTTGCAGGTCGGGGATGTTTTTCTCCAGGTACTTGAGCGCATCCTTGATAGCGAGCGCCACCAGGCGGCGCAGGCCCAGGCGGTGGCGGGCGGCGGCCACCTCGGGCTCGTCAAAGACTTCGATGGTGACGGCGTCGCCCTGGTCGATCAGGGCTGGAAAGCCGACCAGGGTGTG
>JAJTBK010000168.1 GCA_021286965.1 Comamonadaceae bacterium
GTGCTGAAGTGCGGTGCGTTGTACAGGCCGGTGAGGGTGTCGGTGTGCGTCAGGCGCTCGATCTGCGCCGAGGCCTGGCGGTAGGCCGTGATGTCTTGCGTCGCCCACAGCAGGCAGGGCTGGCCGTCCAGGTGCAACAGGCTGGCCGAGACGCGCACCGCCAGCTGCCGGCCGTCGCGCGTCTGCAGCGTCTGCTCGCTTTGCGTGCTGTGGCCCTGGGCCAGCGCCTGCTCGACGATGGCCTGGCGCGCCGATGGCTCGCGCCACAGCTGCAGCTCGGTATGCGCGTGGCCGAGGACGGCAGTGCGCGGCCAGCCAAAAAGGCGCTCGAAGCTGTCGTTGATGTCCAGGATCCGGCCGTCTGCCAGGCGCGTGATGTCGAGTGCGTCATGGCTCGTCATGAATGCCTGGCGGTACCGCTCCTCGCTCTCGCCCAGGGCCTGCTGGCGCTGGCGCAGCTGTGCCAGCAGGTGGTTGAAGCCACGCACCAGCAGGCCGATTTCGTCGTGCCGCTGCACCGTCAGCAGCTGCAGCGGCGCCTGCCCCTGGGCCATGGCGCCGAGCTCGGTGGCGATGCGTTCGAGCGGGCGCAGCTCGCGGCGCAGCAGCCACCACATGGCGGCGGCGGCCAGCAGGGTCAGCGCCAGTGCGCCGCCCATGATTTGCCGGCGCAGGGCCGCCAGCGGCGCAAACGCCTGCGCCGTGGGCTGCACCACGACCACCATCCAGTCCGGCAGGACGACGTGGCGTGCCGAGGCCAGCACCGGCTGGCCCGCCATGGTGGCGATGGTGCTCTCTTGCAGGGCGCCTTTGATGAAGCGATCCATCTCCCGGTTCACGCCCACCGGTGGCAGCGCTTCGAGCACCCGGCGCCGGTCGCTGGCGGCGACGATGGTGCGCGTCTGGCGCGCGATGACGTAGTAGTCGCCCATCTGCCGCTCCGACAGCAGCTGGATGGCATCGACGAAGTTGGGCTGGCCCAGGTTCACCAGGCCGACGAGGACGCCGAGCACGTTGCCGTCCATGCCGCGCACCGGCGTCGCCAGGGCCAGGATGGGGTATTGCGCATCCGGCCCGGCCATGGGGTGGCTGACGACGGTGAGCCCGCCGAGTGCGGCCTGCACGTAGCTGCTAAAGCCCTGGCTGTGCGTGCTGGCGGTGCCAAAGACGGTGTGCGGGTAGGCTGCCAGGACGCTGCCGGCGGCGTCGGTGACGAAGGTGCCGCCGCTGAACATCTGCTGCAGCACGGTGCGGTTGGTGAGCTGGTCGAGCAGCGCCTCGGGTTCGCGCTCGCGCTCGAGCGTGGCGCTGAGCACGGCAGCGACTCCTTGCAGGGCCTCGGTGCGCTCTTGCAGTGCCTGTTCCAGCTCCAGCCCCAGCAGCGTGGCCACGGCCATCTGGCGCTCTTGCAGTTGCAGCTGCAGCCCTTGGCGCAGGCGCTGTTCGGCCAGCAGCGCCAGGGCCCACATGCCGGCGAGCAGCAGGGCGACGATGAGCAGGGCAATGCGGGTTTTGAGCGAGCGCTGCAGGGCGGTGATGAGCATGGGCGAGGATCCAAGGCAACGGCAACCACCTTAGCACGCTGACCCTACAGCTGCCTGATGGCACAAAAGCCCTAAAAATCGTCCTGCGCGGGCGATTGCAGGGACAATTCGCACCCCCCTTTTTTTGTTTTTGAGCGCACCATGACCGCCGCCACCGACAACCCCTGGCTGACCGACGACGCCGAACCCGCCACCCCTGCCGGCGCCACCAGCACCAAGCCCAAGATCGAGCGCGAGGCGCACAAGCTGGAAAAGCGCCTGTGCCGCGAGGTCGGGCGCGCGATCACCGACTTCAACATGATCGAGGAGGGCGACCGCATCATGGTCTGCATGTCCGGCGGCAAGGACAGCTACACCCTGCTCGACATCCTGCGCAAGCTGCAAAAGCGCGCGCCGGTGAAGTTCGAGATCGTCGCCGTCAACCTCGACCAGAAGCAGCCGGGCTTTCCCGAGCACGTGCTGCCCGACTACTTCAAGAGCATCGGCGTCGAGTACCACATCGAGAACCAGGACACCTACAGCGTCGTCAAGCGCGTCGTGCCCGAGGGCAAGACCACCTGCAGCCTGTGCAGTCGCCTGCGCCGCGCCATCCTCTACAAGGTGGCTGATGACCTGAAATGCACCAAGCTGGCGCTGGGCCACCACCGCGACGACATCGTCGCCACGCTGATGCTCAACATGTTCTACGGCGGGCGCATGAAGGGGATGCCGCCCAAGCTGGTGTCCGACGACGGCAAGCACGTCGTCATCCGCCCGCTGTGCTACGTGCCCGAGAAGGACACGGCGCGCTGGGCGCAGTACCAGCAGTTCCCCATCATCCCCTGCAACCTGTGCGGCAGCCAGGAAAACCTGCAGCGCCAGGTGGTGGGCGACATGCTGCGCGACTGGGACAAGAAGTACCCCGGCCGCATCG
>JAJTBK010000203.1 GCA_021286965.1 Comamonadaceae bacterium
AGGCTTACCAAAAACGTTTCAAGGTGGCTCTGCGCCCCGGCCTGCCGCGTTTTTGCGGTGGCCTGGCCGGTTACTTTGGCTACGACGCGGTGCGCTATATCGAGAAAAAGCTCGAAACCACTTGCCCGCCGGACACCCTGGGATGCCCCGACATCCTGCTGCTGCAGTGCGAGGAGCTGGCCGTCATCGACAACCTCTCGGGCAAGCTCTACCTCATCGTCTACGCCGACCCTGGCCAGAGCGAAGCCTATGCGCGCGGCAAGAAGCGCCTGCGTGAATTGAAGGAGCTGCTCAAGTACTCGGTCAGCGCGCCGCAGGTGCTGGCGAGCGAGAGCCACCCCGCCGAGCGCAGCTTTGCCAAGCAGGACTACCTGGCGGCGGTGGCCAAGGCCAAGGAGCTGATCGCGGCGGGCGACTTCATGCAGGTGCAGGTGGGCCAGCGCATTCACAAGCGCTACACGCAAAGCCCGCTGTCGCTGTACCGCGCGCTGCGCTCGCTCAACCCCTCGCCCTACATGTACTACTACCACTTTGGCGATTTCCAGGTGGTGGGCGCCAGCCCCGAGATTTTGGTGCGCCAGGAGCAGACCGAGGAGGGCACCAAGGTCACCATCCGCCCGCTGGCCGGCACCCGTCCACGCGGCGCGACGCCGGAGAAAGACAAGGCGGCCGAGCAAGAACTCATCAACGACCCGAAGGAGCGCGCCGAGCACGTCATGCTCATCGACCTGGCGCGCAACGACATCGGCCGCATCGCCAAGGTGGGCAGCGTGAAGGTGACCGAAGCCTTTGTGGTCGAGCGCTACAGCCATGTGATGCACATCGTCAGCAACGTCGAGGGCATCTTGAACGAGGGCATGAGCAGCATGGACGTGCTCAAGGCCACCTTTCCGGCGGGCACGCTCACTGGCGCGCCCAAGGTGCACGCCATGGAGCTGATCGACCAGCTCGAACCCACCAAGCGCGGCCTGTACGGCGGCGCCTGCGGGTATCTGAGCTACGCCGGCGACATGGACGTGGCCATTGCCATCCGCACGGGCATCGTCAAGGACGGCATGTTGTACGTGCAAGCGGCCGCCGGGGTGGTGGCCGATTCCGTTCCGGAGCTGGAATGGAAGGAAACAGAACACAAGGCGCGCGCCCTGCTGCGCGCCGCTGAATTGGTGGAAGAAGGACTGGAATGACGACGCGCGCAATCGAGCAGACACAACATTGCAACGACATGGCGGATGTGCGCCGCGCCATCGATGCGCTGGACGACATCCTGGTGCCGCTGCTGGTCACCCGGGGCGGCTACATGACGCAGGCGGCGCGCATCAAGCAGCATGGCAGCCAGGTGCGCGACGAAGAACGCATCGAGGCCATCGTCGCGCGCGTACGCGAGCGGGCGCTGCAAGAGGGCGGCGAGCCTGATGTCATCGAGGCCATCTACCGCAGCATGATGGAGGCCTACATCGCCTACGAGCACCGGGAATTTGCGCGCCAGCACGCGCCAGGGGAAGGCACATGAAACTCTTGATGGTCGATAACTACGACAGCTTCACCTACAACATCGTGCAGTACTTTGGCGAGCTCGGCGCCGAGGTCGAAGTCTTTCGCAACGACGAGATCACCCTGGAGGGCATCGCTGCGCGCGCGCCCGAGCGCCTGGTGATCTCGCCCGGCCCCTGCTCGCCGGCCGAGGCGGGTATTTCGGTTGCCGCCATCCGGCACTTTGCCGGCCAGCTGCCGATTCTGGGCGTGTGCCTGGGGCACCAGAGCATTGGCGCCGCCTTTGGCGGGCGCATCGTGCGTGCGCAGGAGCTGATGCACGGCAAGACCAGCACCATCACCACCACGCAGCAAGGCGTGTTTGCGGGCCTGCCGGAAAAATTCACCGTCAACCGCTACCACTCGCTGGCCATCGAGCGCGCCACCTGCCCCGAGGTGCTGGAGATCACCGCCTGGACGGAGGACGGCGAGATCATGGGCGTGCGCCACCGGGAGCTGGCCATCGAGGGCGTGCAGTTCCACCCCGAGAGCATCCTCACCGAGCACGGCCACGCCATGCTGCGCAACTTTCTTGAGCAAAAAGCATAGCGCCTGACGCTGGCTGCACGGGCGTTTGTGTGCCATACGATACGCAAACGCTTATGTGGCAAGCGCAAGCAGCTATCAAAATCATAGAGGCTGGTATGAACAAGATCACCCCCCAGGAGGCGCTGCAGCGCACCATCGAACACCGCGAGATCTTTCACGACGAGATGCTCGACCTCATGCGCATGATCATGCGCGGCGAGCTCTCGCCGGTGATGACGGCGGCCCTGCTCACCGGCCTGCGCGTGAAGAAGGAGACGATTGGCGAGATCACGGCGGCGGCGCAGGTCATGCGCGAGCTCTCGACCAAGGTGCCGGTGACCGATACGCGCCACCTGGTCGATATCGTCGGCACCGGCGGCGACGGCGCCAACACCTTCAACATCTCCACCTGCGCCATGTTCGTCACCGCCGCTGCCGGCGCGCGCGTGAGCAAGCACGGCGGGCGCGGCGTCTCCAGCAAGAGCGGCAGCGCCGACGTCATGGAGGCGCTGGGCGTGCACATCAACCTCGCGCCCGAGCACATCGCGCAGTGCATTGCCGAGGTCGGCATCGGCTTCATGTTCGCCCCCAACCACCACCCGGCGATGAAAAACGTCGCCCCGGTGCGCCGCGAGCTGGGCGTGCGCACGCTGTTCAACATCCTCGGGCCGCTGACCAACCCGGCGGGTGCGCCCAATATTCTGATGGGCGTGTTCCACCCCGACCTGGTGGGCATCCAGGTGCGTGCGCTGCAGCGCCTGGGCGCCGAGCACGCGCTCGTCGTCTATGGCCGCGACGGCATGGACGAAGTCAGCCTGGGCGCCGCGACCTTGGTCGGCGAGCTGAAAAACGGCGCCATCACCGAGTACGAAATCCACCCCGAAGACTTCGGCCTGGCCATGGTCAGCAACCGCGCGCTCAAGGTCGAGACGCCCGAACAATCGCGCGCGCTGCTGCTGGGCGTGCTGCGCGGCGAAGGCGGTGCGGCGCGCGAGATCGTGGCCCTCAACGCCGGCGTGGCGCTGTACGCGGCCAACGTCGCCGCCGACATCGCCGACGGCATCGCCCGGGCGCGCCAGGCCATCGACAGCGGCGCGGCGCTGCACAAACTCGACCAGCTGGTGGCGCGCACGCACGCCCTGGCCGCCTGAAACCCGCAGCCCTGAAAGCATCCGCATGAGCGACATCCTGCAAAAAATCTGTGCCGTCAAAGCCGAAGAAGTGGCGGCGGCGCGCAAGAAAATCTCCCTCGAACGCATCCGCGCCGACGCCGAAAGCCGCGTCCTGACGCGCGACTTCGTCGGCGCCCTGCGCGCAAAAATAGCTGCCGGCCAGGCCGCCGTCATCGCCGAGGTGAAAAAAGCCAGCCCGAGCAAGGGCGTGATCTGCCAGGGCGAATTCATTCCCGCCGACATTGCGCAAAGCTATGCCGGGGGCGACGGCCGCGTCAGCGCTGCCTGCCTCTCGGTGCTCACCGACCGCCAGTTCTTCCAGGGCCAGCCCGACGACCTCAAGCAGGCGCGCGCCAGCTGCAGCCTGCCGGTGCTGCGCAAGGACTTCATGGTCGATGCGTACCAAATCTATGAATCGCGCGCCATGGGGGCCGACTGCATCTTGCTCATCGCCGCCTGCCTGGACGACGCGCAGCTGCGTGACTTCGAGGCCATTGCCCGCAGCCTGGACATGGCGGTGCTGGTTGAAGTGCACGACGGCCCCGAGCTCGAACGCGCGCTGCGCCTGCAGACGCCGCTCGTCGGCATCAACAACCGCAACCTGCGCACCTTCGACGTCAGCCTGCAAACCACCCTGGCACTGCGCGCGCAGGTGCCGCCCGAGCGCATTGTGGTGACCGAATCGGGCATTGCCACGCCGGCCGACGTAGCGCAAATGCGCACCGCTGGCATCCAGGCTTTCCTGGTGGGCGAAACCTTGATGCGTGCCCCGGAGCCGGGGCTGGCGCTGGCAGAATTGTTCGCCTGACGGGGCCGGGTGGCCCCGCCGCCCCTGCCCCCACTTTGCAAGTTCGCCCGTGCCCCCGCCACCCCCCACACTCGCCCAGCGCAGCGCCCATGAGTGGCGCTGGCTGGCCGGCATCTTCCTGCTGCTCGGGGTGCTGCTGGCGCTCAACCTGTGGCAGGCGTGGCGCGACGTCGAGCAACGCGAGCGCGTGCGCCTGGCGCAGCAGGCGCGCACCGTGCACGACAACGTCGCGCTGCAGCTCAGGGCCATCGATCAGACCCTCTCGGGCATCGTCGCCCAGCTGCCGCGCTGGCGTGCCCGGGGCGACGAGGGCATCTCGCTGAACGAACGCCTGCGCGCCTTCAGCGAGGCCATGGTTGGCGTCGGCACGGTCAACCTGATCGACGCCCAGGGCCGCGTCGTCGCCTCGGACCGCCCGGAGCTGGTCGGGCTCGACTTCAGCCGCCGCCCGTATTTCGCCACCGCGCGCCAGGAGGCGGCGGACATGCTCATCGTCAGCCCGCCCTTCGAGCCGGTCCCCGGCCTGTGGGTGCTGACCCTGGCGCGCACCATCCCGGGGCCGGACGGCAGCTTTGGCGGCATGGTGGCCGCCGCCCTGGACTCGGAGGCGTTCCGCACCCTGGTGCAGTCGGTGCTGTACGCGCCCGACATGCAGTCGGGCCTGCTGCACGCCGACGGCCAGCGCTTTCTGGCCCAGGGTGAAACGGCCATGCCCAGCGGCATCAACGTGCACTATCCCGGCCTGCTGTTCGCGCGTTTCCTGGGCAGTGGTGCGGCGCAGCAGGTGCTGCGCGGCACGATGCTGCCTGGCAGCGACGAGCGCATGGTGGCGTTCCAGAGCATCAACCCGCCGCGCCTGGCCATGGACAAGCACCTGATCGCCGGGGTCGGGCGCAGTGTCGATGCCATTTTTGCCGACTGGCACGCCAAGGCCGGCACCCAGGCCAGCCTGTACATCATCGCCCTGGCGCTGGCCGTGCTCGGCCTGCGCGTGCACCAGCAGCGGCGCGGTGCCCTGGCGGCGCAGGAGGCGGCCCTGCAGGAGCGCTGGCAGGCCGTGCTCGACGCCACTGGCCAGGGTGTGTGGGACTACGACCTGCGCACTGGCCGGGTGTTTTTCTCCAAAGCCTGGAAGACCATGCTTGGCTACGACGAGGCCGATATTGGCGACGGTTTCGATGAATGGAGCACCCGTGTGCATCCTGACGATTGGGAGCCGGCGCAGCAGAGCTGGCAGGAGCACCTGCAGGGCCGCAGCCCGGTGTACGACTAC
>JAJTBK010000565.1 GCA_021286965.1 Comamonadaceae bacterium
CGCCGACGTTGAGCGCGCCGTTGAACGGCACCATCGCCGCCGCCCACCACAGCGCCGGCTCGTGCAGCACGGCCCAGCCCAGGCCGGCGCCGGCAACGCCGATCTGGCCGGTGGACAGGGTGACGTGGCGCACCTCCAGCCCGAGGCCGAAGAAGGCGGCAAAGGCGGGCGTCAGGCCCAGCATCAGGCCCAGCGAGATGTTGGCGGCGTAGCCCGAGATGTGGGTGCGCAGCGACTGCGCCCAGCGCGCCGCGCGTTCGCGCCCGAGCCAGGCGGTGATGCGCGGGTTGTACTGGATGGCCGAATCGAGCCGGTTGAGCACGAACCAGTTCTCCACCCAGCCGGCGAGGATGCTGGAGGCAAACAGCAGCACCCCGGTGAAGGCGGCAAACAGCAGCGACGGCCCCCACAGGCTGAGCGACTGCAGGGTGTGCTGCGCGTGTTCGGCGTCCAGCACCGGCTGGCCGCGCCACCACCCGAGCAGCCAGGCGAGCAAGAATGCGCAGGGCAGCACCAGCAGCACGTTGCCGAGCACGGCGGCCACCTGCGAACGCACCAGCTGCGTGACCTTGTCCACGAACTCCTCCACTGCGGCGTCGCTTTCCAGGTTCTTGAGCTGCGCCGCCATGGCGGGCGCCGTCATCGCCGGCTGCTTGGTGGCCACGGTGAAATGCAGCAGCTGGATGAGCACGAAGCTGATGGCGTAGTTCAGCCCGGCGGCAAAGCCGGCCCAGAAGGCCGACAGCGCCAGCGCGTACAGGCCGAACTTGGCCAGCGTCGTCAAGGCCATGACGGCGCCACCGCCGGCGGCCATGCGCACCATGGCGCGGTATTCGCTGCGGTCGCGGGTGATGTAGTGCTCGCCCGTCTCGGCGCTGCGCTCGGCCACCTTGGCGGCCACCAGCGAGCTGTTGGCGGCGATCAGCGCGCCCAGGCTGTGGCGCTCGCGCCCGACCTGCACCAGGCGCGCCAGCAGCTGCGCGGCGGCGCTCGCCGGCTGCGCCGAGAGCAGGCACTCGAGCAGCGCGCGCACGCGCAGGATGCGCTCGCGCAGCTGGCGCAGGCGAAACACCAGGCCGACGGAGATGCCGTTGTCGCCAAAATGCTGGTACACGGTGTTGACGGCGCTGCGGCAGGCGTCCAGGCGCTCGCGCAGGCGCTGCACGGCGGCATCCTGGCGCTCGCCGGTGCGCAGCGGGTGCAGTACCTCCACGCGCAGGCTCTCGATCTCGCGCAGCAGGGCGTGAAAGGGCTGGGCCTCGCGCGCGGCCTCGCTCATGCGCAGGCGCAGCTCGGGCGCGAAGCCGTTGGCCAGCATCTGCCCGGCGCAGTAGGTGATGGCGTCGAGCAGCACGCGCTGCCAGCGCGCATGGCTGTGGCCGTGCTCGTCTCCCACCAGCAGCGCCACCAGGGCCTGCAGCTGCGGCTCGTCGAGTGCCGCCAGCCACTGGGCATCGAACGGGTCGTGCAGCGCCAGGGCGAACAGCTCGGAGGCGTCGATGGTCTCGGGCGTGGTCGGCATCAGCTTGCTGCGCAGGCGCGCCGAGAACTCGCTCAGGAACGCCGTGCGCGGGGCAAAGCCGAAGTCGGCGAGCAAGGTCGTGATGTCCACGCTCGCCACCAGCTGCGCCCACCAGGCTTGCAGGCGTGCCCGGGCATCGGCATCGGCCTGCAGGCTGTGGATGAGCAGTTGCAGGCGGTCGCGGGCGGCGCTGACGGTGTGGCCGTCGCCGCGCACCCAGGCGCACAGGTGGATCAGCCACAGGTGGCGCTCGGCCATGGGGGCGGCGGGCTGCAGCTGTGCCAGCAGGGCTGGCAGATCGGGTGGGCGGCGCTCGAACATCAGTGCAAGACCCTTTCGTGCAGGGGGCCGTCGTCCACTGCCGCTTCGAGCACGAACAGCGGGACGGGTACGGCAAAGACCTCGCCCTGGTCGCTCACGCCCAGGTAGCTGCCATGCATGGTGCCGCTGGCGGTGTGCAGGCGGCAGCCGCTGGTGTAGCGAAACGTCTCGCCCGGCGCCAGCAGCGGCTGCTGGCCGACCAGGCCCAGGCCGCGTACCTCCTCGGTGTGGCCCCGGGCGTCGCTCACGAGCCAGTGGCGCGCGATCAGCTGCGCCGGCACCGCGCTGCGGTTGGTGATGGTGATGGTGTAGGCAAAGGCGTATTGCCCGGCGCTGGGGTCGGATTGCTCCGGCAGGTACTCGGGCTGCACCTGCACCAGAAAGTCGTAGGACGGCATCCGGCAATGGTAACTGCGACAATTGACGCCATGAGCCGCACCTACCGTATCGCCCCCTCCATCCTCTCGGCCGACTTTGCCCGCCTGGGCGACGAGGTGAAAAACGTCCTCGCCGCCGGCGCCGACTGGATTCATTTCGACGTCATGGACAACCATTACGTGCCCAACCTGACGTTTGGCCCCATGGTCTGCCAGGCGCTGAAAAAGCACGCCGTTTACCCCGACGGCCGCCCCGCGCCCATCGACGTGCACCTCATGGTGCAGCCCGTCGATGCCCTGGCCGCCGCCTTTGCCCAGGCCGGTGCCGACCTCATCAGCTTTCACCCAGACGCCTCGGCGCACGTGCACCGCAGCATCCAGGCCATCAAGGCCGCTGGCTGCCAGGTCGGCCTGACCTTCAACCCGGCCATGCCGCTCGACGTGCTCGACTGGGTGATCGACGACCTCGACCTGATCTTGCTCATGAGCGTCAACCCCGGCTTTGGCGGCCAGAGCTTTATTGAGAGCACGCTGCGCAAGACCGAGGCCGTGCGCCGGCGCATCGAGGCCTGCGGCAAAGACATTCGCCTGGAGATCGACGGCGGCATCAAGGCCGACAACATCCGCCGCGTGGCCGACGCCGGTGCCGACACCTTCGTCGCCGGCAGCGCCATCTTTGGCCAACCAGACTACAAGGCCGTGATCGACGCCATGCGCGCGCAGCTGGCATGAGCGCCTCGCCCTGGGCCGGGCGGCTCGATGCCGCCATGGTCGATCTCGACGGCACCCTGGTCGATACCCTGGGCGACTTTCACGCCGCCCTCAACCGGATGCTGGCCGAGCTGCAGCTGCCGGCCATTGCCGCCAGCGCCATCGAGTCCATGGTCGGCAAGGGCTCGGAGCACCTCATTGAATCGGTGCTAAAACACGCTCTAGCCCTTGATAGACAAGCGCAAGCAGCTATCA
>JAJTBK010000215.1 GCA_021286965.1 Comamonadaceae bacterium
CCAGGGCGATGCCGATGAGCTGTTGCAGGCGGGCATCGGTGAAGTACTGCTGCCAATCGCGGGGCGCAGGCGTGCTCGCCGTGTCTGCTGCCTGCGTGTACTGCGCCGGCACGGGCGCTGCCGGGCGCTCGTAGGTCGGGATCATGGAGCAGCCGCTGAGTACGGCGGCGGCGAGGGCAGTGAGAACGAAATGCTTAGTCATGGGCTTGGATCCCTGCGTCTTCGGCATGGCGCCGGTTCAACTCTTGCTGGCGTGTACTGCCCTTGAACAGGGTGCGCACGACGACGAAAAACACGGGCACGAACACCACGGCCAGCACCGTGCCGGTGATGACCCCGCCCAGCACCCCGGTGCCGATGGCACGCTGGCTGGCGGAGCCGGCACCGGAGGCCAGCACCAGCGGCACGACGCCCAGGCCGAACGCCATGGAGGTCATGAGGATGGGGCGAAAGCGCAGGTGTGCGGCTTCCAGGGCGGCGGCGACCAGGCTCTTGCCCTGTGCCTGCAGATCCTTGGCGAACTCCACGATCAGGATGGCGTTCTTCGCCGACAGACCGATCACGGTGATCAGGCCGACCTGGAAGTAGACGTCGTTGGCGTAGCCGCGCAGCAAGATCGCCAGCAGCACACCGAGCACGCCCAGTGGCACCACCAGAATCACCGACAGCGGGATCGACCAGCTTTCGTACAGCGCCGCCAGGCACAGGAACACGGCGAGCACGGCAAAACCGTACAGCACCATGGCTTGCGAGCCGGCGAGCTTTTCTTCGCGCGACTGGCCGGACCATTCGAAGCCAAAGCCGGGCGGCAGCTGCGCCACCAGGCGCTCCATCTCGGCCATGGCCGCGCCGGTGCTTTGTCCGGGGGCCGGGCCGCCCGCGATGCGCATGGCGGGGTAGCCGTTGTAGCGTACGGTCTGCTGCGGGCCCTTGATCCAGCGTGCGCTGGTGAAGGCCGACAGCGGCACGAGCTGATCCTGGCCGTTGCGCACCCGCAGTTGCAGCAGATCGCTTTCCTGCATCCGCGCCGGTGCGTCGGCCTGCACCACGACGCGCTGCAGGCGGCCCTGGTTCGGGAAGTCGTTGACGTAGCTCGACCCCAGGGCCGTGGACAGGGTGGTGTTGATGGCGTCGAACGATACGCCCAGGGCACTGGCCTTGTCGCGGTCGATGTCGAGTTGCAGCTGCGGCGCGTCTTCCAGGCCGTCCGGGCGCACCTGGGCCAGCACCTTGCTCTGTCCGGCCATGCCCAGCAGCTGGTTGCGGGCGTTGAGCAGGGCTTCGTGACCGGCACCACTGCGGTCTTGCAGGCGCAGGGTGAAGCCGGTGGCGTTGCCGAGTTCAGGAATCGGCGGCGGGTTCAGGGCAAAAATGAAGGCATCGCGCACACCCGACAGTGCGCCCATGGCGCGCCCGGCGAGGGCGTCGGCCGAGGCAGCGGGGCCCTTGCGCTCACTCCACTCCTTGAGGGTGACGAAGGCCAGTGCCGCGTTCTGTCCCAGGCCGGAGAAGCTAAAGCCGAGCACGCCGACCATGCTCTTGACCTCGGGTTGCTGGAGCATGAAGCCCTCGACCTGCTGCATGACGGAGAGCGTGCGCTCCTGCGTCGCGCCCGGCGGCAGCTGCACGTTGACGATGATGTAGCCCTGATCCTCGCTGGGCAGGAACGAGGTTGGCAGGCGCATGTAGACCACGGCGGCGGCGGCGACGATGGCGGCGTAGATCACCAGGTAGCGCGCGGCGCGCTGCAGGATGCGCGCCACCATGCTTTCGTAGCGTTTGGCGGTGCGGCTGAAGCTGCGGTTGAACCAGCCGAAGAAGCCGGTTTTTTCATGGTGGTGGCCTGCTTCGACCGGTTTGAGCAGGGTGCCGCACAGCGCCGGCGTGAGCGACAGCGCCATGAAGGCGGAGAAGCTGATCGAGGCCACCATCACGGCCGAGAACTGGCGGTAGATGTTGCCGGTGGAGCCGGCAAAAAATGCCAGCGGCACGAACACGGACACCAGCACCACCGTCACGCCGATGATGGCGCCCGAAATCTGGCGCATGGCCTTGCGCGTTGCTTCCAGCGGCGACAGCCCCTCTTCGCTCATGATGCGCTCGACGTTTTCCACCACCACGATGGCGTCGTCCACGACGATACCGATCACCAGCACCATGCCGAACATGGTCAACACGTTGATGGAAAAGCCCAGTGCCAGCAGCACGCCGAACGTGCCCAGCAGGGCGATCGGCACCACCAGGGTTGGGATCAGGGTGTAGCGCCAGTTCTGCAGGAACAGGAACATGACCAGGAACACCAGCACCACGGCCTCGAACAGGGTGTGCACCACCTGTTCGATGGAGATGCTGACGAAGTCCGAGCTGTCGTATGGAATGCTCCACTCCACCCCCTGGGGGAAGTATTGCGCCAGCTGCTGCATTTTGGCGCGCACGTCCTTGGCGGCCTGCAGGGCGTTGCCGGTGGGCGAGAGTTGCACGCCGATACCCACGGCCGGCTGGCCGTTGAGGCGGGCTGAGGTGGCGTAGGCCTGGCTGCCGAGCTCGATGCGGGCCACGTCCTTGAGGCGCACGGTGGAGCCGTCGGTGTTGGCGCGCAACGTGATGTTGCCAAACTGCTCCACCGTGGAGAGCTGGCCCGTGACCACCACCGTGGCCGAGATGCCCTGGCCGCTGATGTTCGGCAGGTCGCCGATGACGCCGCTCGAGACCTGGGCGTTTTGTGCCTTGATCGCGGCCGAGACGTCGGCGGGCGTCAGGTTCAGGCCGGTGAGCTTGGCCGGGTCGAGCCAGATGCGCATGGCGCGCTCGGCGCCAAACAGTTGTGCCTGGCCAATGCCGGGCAGGCGCTGCAGCTCGGGGACGACGTTGCGCGCGGCGTAGTCGCTGAGTGTGGCCGTGGTTACTTCCGGGCTCTTGGAGGCCAGGATGGCGAACAGCAGGAAGTTGCTGCGCGACTTGTCCACACGCACGCCTTGCTGCGTCACGGTGGCGGGGAGGCGCGGTGTGGCGCGCGAGAGGCGGTTTTGCACGTCCACCTGCGCCATGTCCGGGTTGGTGCCGGTCTCAAAGCTCAGCGTGATGCTGCCAGTGCCATCGGCCTGGGCCACGGACTCCATGTAGATCAGGCCGGGCGAGCCATTCATCTCGCGTTCGATCACGGCCAGCACGCTATCTTCGAGCGTTTGTGCCGAGGCGCCAGGGTAAGCGGCGCTGACGACGATGGATGGCGGGGCCACCGGCGGGTATTGGGCAATCGGCAGCTTGGTGATGGACATTGAGCCCAGCACGATGATGAAGAGTGCAATCACCCATGCAAAGATGGGGCGGTCGATAAAAAACTTGGCCATGGAGTGGGCCTCTTAAGGCTTGGCTGCGTCGGCAGCGGCGGTCTTGTCGGTGGCTGGATCGGCGGGCTTGGCGGCGCCGGGAGCCTGCCAGGGCACGGCCTGTACGGGGGTGCCCGGAGGCAGCATCATGAGTTTTTGAAAGCCATCGACCATCACTTGCTCGCCGGCCTGCAAGCCTTCGCGCACCAGCCAGCGGTTGTTCTGTGCCATGGTGACTTTGACCTGGCGTGTGCTGGTCTTGCCGTCTTCGGCCACCACGGTCACGGTGTCGCCCTGCTGGGTGCGGGTCACGGCCTGTTGCGGTACGGTGATGGCGTTGGCCATTTCCGCCTGCTCGATGCGCACGCGCACGTACAGCCCTGGCAGCAGATCGCCCTTCGGATTCGGGACTTCGGCGCGCAGCGTCACCTGGCCGGTGCTGGCATCGACCGACAAGTCGGTGAACAGCAGCTTGCCGGGCAGCGGGTATTCGCTGCCGTCGGCCAGCATCACGCGCACGCTGGCACCGTTGCCGCCTTTGGCGCTTTGCAGTTGGCCGGCCTCCAGGGCGCGGCGCAGCTGCAGCAGCTCGGCGGCAGACTGGGTGAAGTTCACATACACCGGGTTGATCTGCTGCACCAGGGCCAGCTGGGTGGCCTCGCCTTGGCCGAC
>JAJTBK010000566.1 GCA_021286965.1 Comamonadaceae bacterium
CCACCTCGCTCCTGGCCGAGGCGTTCTTGTACGAGGAGCAGACGCGCCGGGGCATCTCCAGCCACCACTGGCAGGAGTTTGAAGACGTGGCCGACCACTGCACGATTTGCCACAAGTGCTACAACCCCTGCCCGGTGAAGATCGACTTCGGCGACGTCACCATGGCCATGCGCAACCTGCTGGTGATGATGGACAAGAAGAGCTGGCGCGCGGGCAACAAGCTCGCCATGGCCATGCTCAACAGCACCGAGCCGCGCACCATCAACCTGCTGCGCGCGGGCATGGTCAACGTCGGCTTTCCGGCGCAGCGCCTGGCCGTCGATGTGCTCAAAAGCGTGAGCAAACCGCAAACCGCGCGCCCGCCGGCCACCGTGGGCGCCGCGCCCATCAAAGAGCAGGCGATCCACTTCGTCAACAAGAAGCTGCCCGGCGGCCTGCCGACGAAGACGGCGCGCGCCCTGCTCGACATCGAGAACAAGGACTACGTACCCATCATCCGCGACCCGGGGACGAGCAGCGATTCCGAGGCGGTGTTCTACTTCCCCGGCTGCGGCTCGGAGCGCCTTTTTTCACAGGTGGGCCTGGCGACGCAGGCCATGCTCTGGCACGCCGGCGTGCAGACCGTGCTGCCGCCGGGCTACCTGTGCTGCGGCTATCCGCAGCGCGGCAACGGCCTGCAGGACAAGGCCGAGAAGATGATCACCGACAACCGCGTGCTGTTCCACCGCGTGGCGACGACGCTGAACTACCTGGACATCAAGACCGTGGTCGTCTCCTGCGGCACCTGCTACGACCAGCTGCAGGGCTACGAGTTCGACAAGATCTTCCCCGGCAGCCGCATCGTGGACATCCACGAATTTTTGCTGGAGAAGGGCATCACCCTGCCCGCGGGCCAGGGCGGCTACCTGTACCACGAGCCCTGCCACAACCCGATGAAACAGGGCGATTCCATGGCCACGGTGCGCGCGCTGGTGGGCGACAAGGTGCTCAAAAGCGAGCGCTGCTGCGGCGAATCGGGCACGCTCGGTGTCTCGCGTCCCGACGTCTCCACCCAGGTGCGCTTTCGCAAGACGGAAGAAATCAGGAAGGGCGAGGCCGCTTTGCGCGCCAGCGGTGCCGTCGGCGCGCAGGACAACGTCAAGATCCTCACCAGCTGCCCCAGCTGCCTGCAGGGCATCTCGCGCTACCAGGACGACCTGCAGACGGGCCTGCTCGAAGCCGACTACATCGTCATCGAAATGGCCAAGCAGCTCCTGGGCGAGAACTGGCTGCCCGAGTACGTGGCGCGCGCCAACGCGGGCGGTATCGAGCGGGTATTGGTATGAGTTGTGTGCTGTGCGACACCGACGGCGGCCAGTTGGTCTGGCGCGGCGAGAAGCTGCGCGTGATCCGTGCCGAGGAAGAGGCCGAAAAAGGCTTTCCCGCCTTCTACCGCGTGGTCTGGAACGGCCATGCAGCCGAGTTCTCCGGCCTCACGCCGCCCGAGCGCCAACACTGCATGGAGGCCGTGGCCGTGGTCGAGCAGGCGCTGCGTGCGCAGCTCGCGCCCACCAAGATCAACCTGGCGGCGCTGGGCAATATGGTGCCGCACCTGCACTGGCATGTGGTGGCCCGTTTTGACTGGGACAGCCACTTCCCCGCGCCCTTGTGGGCCAGTGCCCAGCGTGCGCGCGACCTGCAGCTCGAGCAGGCCGTCAGGGCGCGCCTGCCCGCGCTCGAAGACCTGCTGCGCGCGCGTTTGTCGAACCTTGCCCCTTCTGCGTCATGAGCAAATCCCCCATTCCCCAGGCCATCACGGTGCACGAGCAGTCGCGCGTGCTCGAAGTCGTGTTCGACGATGGCGCGCACTTTCGCCTGCCGTTCGAGCTGCTGCGCGTGTACTCGCCCTCGGCCGAGGTCATGGGCCACGGCCCGGGCCAGGAGGTGCTGCAGACCGGCAAGCGCGAGGTCGCCATTGTGCAGCTCGACGCCGTCGGCCACTACGCCGTGCAGCCCACCTTCTCCGACGGCCACGACAGCGGCATCTTCACCTGGGCCTACCTGTACGAACTCGGGCGCGACCAGGCACAGCTGTGGCAGCGCTATCTCGACCGCCTGCAGGCCGCCGGCGTAGAGCGCGATGCCCCCATGCGCCCCAAGGCCCACAAGGGCGGCTGCGGCGGGCATTGATGCTATTCTTTCGGTAGCTGCTCGCGCAGTCTGGATAAGCGCTGTGGCCTGATTTCATTCATTTTTGCGACACATGCCCCAGGCCCGTGCGGGGTTGTCGCTGTACGCCGGGCGCCGGCGTCCCTACGATTGCCCCCCTATGAGCACCACGCATTTCGGTTTTGAAACCGTCGAAGAACAAGACAAGGCGCGCCGCGTGCGCGGCGTGTTCGACTCCGTTGCCTCCAAGTACGACGTCATGAACGACTTCATGTCGGCCGGCCTGCACCGCGCCTGGAAGGCGTACACCGTCATGGTGGCGAACCTGCGCGAGGGTGACCAGGTGCTCGACATCGCTGGCGGCACGGGCGACCTGTCGCTGGCCTTTGCCAAAAAAGTGGGCGCCTCCGGCCGCGTGGTGCATACCGACATCAACGAAGCCATGCTGCGCGTGGGGCGCGACCGCCTGATCGACAAGGGCGTGGTGCTGCCCACCCTGGTGTGCGACGCTGAAAAGCTGCCCTTCCCGGACGGCCATTTCGATCTCGTGAGCGTCGCCTTCGGCCTGCGCAACATGACGCACAAAGACCAGGCACTGGCCGAGATGTGCCGCGTGCTCAAGCCCGGTGGCCGCCTGCTGGTGCTCGAATTTTCCAAAATTGCCCAGCCGCTGGCCAAAGCCTACGACTGGTATTCCTTCAACGTCCTGCCGCGCCTGGGGCAGTTCATTGCCGGCGATGCCGACAGTTACCGTTATCTGGCCGAATCCATCCGGATGCACCCCGGCCAGGAGGAACTAAAAGCCCTGATGCAGAACAATGGATTTGGTCATGTGGATTATCACAACATGACCGGCGGCATCGTCGCCCTGCACGTGGGCATCAAGTGCTGATTTTTTTTCCAACTGCTCCTCGATAGAAAGCGAAACAAGACATGAAAAAACTGTGGCCTGTGGTTCTGGTCGCCCTGCTGACGCTGGCCCATGTGGATGCCGACGCCCGCCGCTTGGGTGGCGGTACATCCATGGGTAAGCTGTCGAGCAACGTCACGCAGCGCGAGGCGGCGCCGTCCGCACCTGCGGCCCCGGCGCAAAATGCCGCGCCGCAAAACGCCGGCGCACAAAACGCTGCCAAGCCCGCCACGCCGGCGGCGCCCGCCGCCGCGCCGAAAAAACCCTGGGGCGCCATGCTCGGCGGCCTGGCCGCCGGCCTGGGCCTGGCCTGGCTGGCCCACTCCCTTGGCCTGGGCGCGGCCTTTGGCAACGTGCTGCTGTTCGCCCTGCTGGCGTTTGCCGCCGTGGCCGTCATCGGCATGATCATGCGCTCGCGCAAGCCGGCCCAGTCGGCAGCAGCGCCGTTTGCCTTCCAGGGCGCAGGTGCGGGCGCTGGCCCGGTGCCGGTGAACGCCCCGGTGGCGCCGCAGTACAACCCCGAGAAAATCGGCAACGACGCCTCCGCCCGCCCCTGGGAGACCCAGGGCACGGCCTTCGAGGCCGCGCGCCCGGCCGCTGGCGGCGTGGTCATCGGCTCGGCCCTGGCAGGCTCGCAGAACTGGGGCGTGCCGGCAGATTTCGACACCGCCGGCTTCCTCGCCGCCGCCAAGCGCAACTTCGTCACCCTGCAGTCCGCCTGGGATCGCGCCGACGTCGCCACCCTGCGCTCGATGATGACCGACGACATGCTGACCGAGGTGCGCAGCCAGCTCGCCGACCGCGAGCAGCACCGGGGCAGCGAGCCGAACCACACCCACGTGGACGTGATCGAGGCGCAGCTGCTGGGCATCGAAGACCTGGGCAGCGACTACATGGCCAGCGTCGAGTTCTCCGGCATGATGCGCGAGGAACAGGGCGCCGGTTTGAGCCCGTTCCGCGAAGTCTGGAACATGACCAAGCCCAAGAGCGGCAGCAGCGGCTGGCTGGTGGCGGGCCTGCAGGCTTTGCAGTAAGACAGCAACCCTAGGCGCAGCAGCCCTTGGCGGGCTGCAAGCCTGGTGGATTGGGGATAATCGGGGGCTATGGCAACACAGTCCCCTTTTTCATTCCTGCAAGGTCTTTTCGAGCGCGTCGCCGCCGGGCCGCAGCCGCCGCAATGGATGGTGCATGAGGTGCAGCAGCGCGTGGTGTTGCTGCTCAACCATGTGCTGATGCAAGAGCGCGAGGCCATGGCGCGCCTGCTGGCGCAGCGCGGGCGCGTGGCGCGGGTGCAGTGGCGCCAGTATTTCATGGCCTTGCAAATCACCCCGGCCGGGCTGTTCAACCTGGCTGCCGACGGCGCCGTGGCGGATCTGCAGATCGAGGTCACCGAACCTTCGCCCCTGGCGCTGGCCCAGGCCGCGCTGCGCGGCGACAAGCCCACCATCCGCATCCAGGGCGACGTGCAGCTCGCCGGCGAGATCCAGTGGCTGGCCGACCACGTGCGCTGGGACATCGAGGAAGACCTGGCGCGCCTGCTGGGCGACGCACCCGCGCACGTCATCGCCACCACCGCGCGGCGCGTGCTGCAGGCGCTGGCGAGCTTTGCCGCGCCGCTGGCGGGCAAGGCGGCCCCTGCCGTGCCGGAGCGGAACCTGCCATGAGGCGTTTTTTCCGTGGCATCACCATCATCTGGGTGGTGCTGCGCTATGGGCTCGACGAGCTGGTGCTGTCGAGCTTCGAGCACCCCTGGCTGCGCCTGCTGACGCGCATCGTCACCGTCGGGCGCAAGCTCGATGCACCGCGCGGCCAGCGCCTGCGCGAGGCGCTGGAGCGCCTGGGCCCGATCTTCGTCAAGTTCGGCCAGGTGCTGTCCACCCGGCGCGACCTGATGCCGCCCGACATTGCCGACGAGCTGGCGCTGTTGCAAGACCGCGTGCCGCCGTTCGATCCCGAGATCGCCATCGCCACCATCGAGCGCGCCTACCGCAAGCCGCTGGCGCAGGTGTTCACGCATTTCGAGCGCGAGCCGGTGGCCAGCGCCTCGATTGCGCAGGTGCACTTTGCGCGCCTGCGCGACCGTGCGGGCGTGGAGCGCGAGGTGGCCGTCAAGGTGCTGCGCCCGAACATGCTGCCGGTGATCGAGAAAGACCTGGCCCTCATGCGCCTGATGGCTGGCTGGGTCGAGAGCCTTTCGGCCGACGGCAAGCGCCTGAAGCCACGCGAGGTCGTGGCCGAGTTCGACATGTACCTGCACGACGAGCTCGACCTGATGTGCGAGGCGGCGAATGCAGCGCAGCTGCGGCGCAACATGGATGGCCTGAACCTGGTGCTGGTACCCGAGATTTTTTGGGATTTTTGCCGCACCGACGTGATGGTGATGGAGCGCATGAACGGCGTGCCCATCAGTCAGGTCGAGCGCCTGCGTGCGGCCGGGGTCGATATCCCCAAGCTGGCGCGCGACGGCGTGACGATTTTTTTCACCCAGGTGTTCCGCGACGGCTTTTTTCACGCCGACATGCACCCGGGCAACATCCAGGTCAGCC
>JAJTBK010000243.1 GCA_021286965.1 Comamonadaceae bacterium
GCCCGCTCAAGGAAATATCGCTGGGCATGGTGCTGATGCGGCTGTTCCAGACCTCGCGCCGTTTCAACGTCGAGATCCAGCCGCAGCTCGTGCTGCTGCAAAAAACCCTGCTCAACATCGAGGGCCTGGGGCGCCAGCTCGACCCCGAACTCGATTTGTGGAGCACGGCCAAGCCGTTCCTGGAAAAGTGGATGCTTGACCAGATGGGCCCGCAGCGCCTGCTGCGCGAGCTGCGCGACCAGGCGCCGCACTACGCCAAGCTCCTGCCCGAGCTGCCGCGCCTGCTGCACAGCCATTTGCAGCAAAACCAGGGCCCGGCGCCGCAGTTGCTGCGCGAGCTGCTGCAAACTCAGGAGCGCACCAACCGCCTGCTGCAAAGCCTGGTGTACGGTGGCATGGGCTTTGTGCTGGGCCTGCTGGTGATGCAGCTGTACGTGCGCGTGCGCATTTTCTGACCCCCCCTGTTCCTTTTCTTGCCCTAGGAGTCCAGCGTGCTGCTCTTCATGGTGATTGCCTACCTGTTTGTCACCATCGGCATCGGCCTGTGGGCGGCGCGGCGCGTGCAAAGCTCGGCCGACTTTGCCATCGCCGGGCGCCACCTGCCGATGTACATGATCATCACCACCACCTTTGCCACCTGGTTCGGCTCCGAGATCGTGCTCGGCGTGCCCGCCAAGTTCATCAAGGGGGGGCTGAACGCCGTGGTGGAAGACCCGTTTGGCGCCGGCACGTGCTTGATCTTGGTCGGCGTTTTTTTTGCCGCCAAGCTCTACCGCATGACGCTTCTCACCATCAGCGACTACTACCGCGCGCGCTATGGCCGCAGCGTCGAGGTCATCTGCTCGCTCATCATCATGCTCAGCTACCTGGGCTGGGTGTCGGCGCAGGTGACGGCGCTGGGGCTGGTGTTCAACCTGCTCTCGGGTGGGCTCATTTCCATTCCCTGGGGCATGGCGATTGGCGTCGGCTCCATCCTCATCTACACCCTGTGGGGCGGCATGTGGTCGGTGGCGGTGACGGACTTCATCCAGATGATCATCCTGGTGCTCGGCCTGGTGGTGCTGGCGTTCTTTGCCGCCGACATGGCCGGCGGCGCCGGCAAGGTGATCGACCTGGCCGTGAGCCGCGACATGTTCCGCTTCTGGCCCGAGCCGAGCTGGCACGAGATGGTTTTCTTCTTCGCCGCCGCCATCACCATGATGCTGGGCTCCATTCCGCAGCAGGACGTGTTCCAGCGCGTGATGTCGGCCAACACCGAGCGCGCGGCCACGCACGGTACCGTCATCGGCGGCACGGCCTACATCCTGTTTGCCTTCGTGCCCATGTTCCTGGTGGCGAGCGCGCTGCTCATCATGCCCGAGCAGACCCAGGCGCTGCTGGCCGACGACCCGCAAAAAGTGCTGCCCACCCTGGTGATGGAGCGTATGCCCGTCATGATGCAGGTGCTGTTCTTTGGCGCGCTGCTCTCAGCCATCAAATCCTGCGCCTCGGCCACGCTGCTGGCGCCCAGCGTCACGTTTACCGAGAACATCTGGCGCCAGTTCCGCACCGGCTATGTGGGCGACCTGGAGAACCTGCGCATCATGCGCATCAGCGTGTTCGTGTTTGCCATCGCGGTGCTGGCGTACTCCATCAAGATGGAAGGCACGCCGATTTTTGAGCTGGTTTCCGGCGCCTACCAGGTGCCGCTGGTGGGCGCCTTCGTGCCGTTGGTGTTTGGCCTGTACTGGAAGCGTGCCAGCACCCAGGGGGCGCTGTGCGCCACCGGCCTGGGAATTGGTGTGTGGATTGCCTTCATGGCCACGCCGGCGTGGAGCGCCGCTTTTCCGCAGCAGCTCGCCGGCTTGCTGGCGGCGCTGGTGGGGATGGTGCTCGGTTCGCTGTTGCCGCAGTGGGTGGCGCACCGCCCCGAGGGCGCGCCGGCCCTGGCGCCCGCCGGGCACTGAGCGGCGCCTGCACGAAACGGGCGCGAATCTATAATCGAGAGTTTTTCTGCCCGAGAGGGCCGTTTTCTGCAGTATGCCTATCTACGCGTATAAATGCGGCGCCTGTGGCCATGCCAAGGATGTGCTGCAAAAAATCTCCGACGCCCCCCTGACCCAATGCCCCGCCTGCGGCGCCGAGGCCTTTGCCAAGCAGCTGACGGCCGCTGGCTTTCAGCTCAAGGGTTCGGGCTGGTACGTGACCGATTTCCGGGGCGGTAATACCGCTGCCAGCAGCCCCGCCGCAGCGCCTGCGCCCGAGGCCGCGCCGGCTGCGGCGCCAGCGGCCTGCGCCGCCTGCCCTGCGGCCACGGGCAGCAAGGACTGAGCCCGCCCATGGCTGCCCTGCGCAAATGGTTGTTCACCGGCTTGCTGGTGATCGTGCCCGGTGTGATTACGGCCTGGGTGCTCAACTGGATCGTCGGCACGCTCGATCAAACCCTGGCCATCCTGCCCGAGGCCTGGCAGCCTGACCGTCTGCTGGGGTTTCACCTGCCGGGTTTTGGCGTGCTGCTGACGCTGGCGATCTTGCTCATCGCTGGCGCCCTGACCAGCAATTTTGCCGGGCGCAAGCTGGTGGCCTGGGGCGATGCCCTGGTCAGCCGCATTCCGGTGGTGCGCTCGATTTATTCCAGCGTCAAGCAGGTGTCGGATACGCTGTTTTCCGAAAACGGCAACGCCTTTCGCACGGCGGTGCTGGTGCAGTGGCCGCGCGAGGGTGTGTGGACGGTGGCCTTCATCACCGGCCAGCCCAGCGGCGAGGTCGCGGCCTACCTGCGCGACGAGTACGTCAGCGTCTACGTGCCGACCACGCCCAACCCCACCGGGGGCTATTTCGTCATTTTGCGCAAGAGCGACTGCATCGAG
>JAJTBK010000269.1 GCA_021286965.1 Comamonadaceae bacterium
CCGCTCGATGTCGTCGATGCCGGCGGTTTTTTGCAGCCAGGCAAAGAGCTCGGTCTGCGGCCAGCTGCCCTTGAGCAGGTGGGCGGCAGTGCCCTCGGGCAGCACGCGCGGGATGTTCTCCAGCAGGCCGCCGCCGGTGATGTGCGCCAGCGCCTTGATGGGGTGCTGCGCCAGCGCCGCCAGCACGTTCTTCACGTACAGGCGCGTGGGCTCCATGATGGCCTGCTTGAACGGCTTGCCGTCGAGCTGGGCCGGGGCGCTGCTGCCGGCGCGCTCGATGCACTTGCGCACCAGGCTAAAGCCGTTGGAGTGCACGCCGCTCGAAGCCAGGCCCAGCACCACGTCGCCGGCTTGCACCGTCTGGCCGGTCAGGATTTTGGATTTTTCCACCGCGCCCACGGCAAAGCCGGCCAGGTCGTATTCGCCCGCCGGGTACATGCCGGGCATCTCGGCGGTTTCGCCGCCAATCAGGGCGCAGCCAGAGAGTTCGCAGCCCTTGGCAATGCCGCCGACGACGGCGGCGGCGGTATCGACATCGAGCTTGCCGCAGGCGAAGTAGTCGAGGAAAAACAGCGGCTCGGCGCCCTGCACCAGCACGTCGTTGACGCTCATCGCCACCAGGTCGATGCCGACGGTGTCGTGCATGTTCCACTCGAAAGCGAGCTTGAGCTTGGTGCCCACGCCGTCGGTGCCGCTGACCAGAACCGGTTCCTGGTACTTTTTCGGCACCTCGAACAGCGCGCCAAAGCCGCCGATGCCGGCCATCACGCCGTCGCGCAGGGTTTTCTTGGCCAGCGGTTTGATGCGCTCGACCAGCGCGTCACCAGCGTCGATGTCAACGCCAGCGTCTTTGTAGGAAATGGGGGTGGAGGCAGAGGAGCTCATGGCAGTAGCGGTGCGTCGTGGGCCGATCGGCAAAACGCGTGATTTTAGAGGCTTGGGCCAGAGTCCTTCCGTGCTGTGGGCATGGCGCCGGGTGCAGTCTCAGTAAAATCGCAGGTTTCACTGCCCGGGTTTGCCCCGGGACGGCTTCTTTCTCCCCCTCCCATCCTTTTCCCTGTTCACCCCGATATGAGCCATATGAAGCAGCTGGTGCTGGACATCGGCCTGGCGCCGGTGCCGACGCTGGAGCGGTTTTTTGCCGGCCCGAACACGGCGGCGCTGCAGCACCTGCGCCAGGTGCTCGAAAGCAGTCAGGCCGGGGCCTGGCGTGCGCCGGTGCCGGTGTACCTGTGGGGCGAGTCGGGCTGCGGCAAAACCCATTTGCTCAAGGCGGTGCACGAGGCGCTGCGTGAGCAGGGCCTGCGCGTCGGCTGGATGGATGCCGCCACCGAGCACCTGTGCCCCTTTGACGATAGTTGGTCGGCGGTGCTGCTCGACGAAGTGCACCTGTACGACAGCGAGCAGCAGGCGCTGGCCTTCAATTGGTTCGTCAACGCCATGAACCCGGTGGCGGGGACGCCGCGCTGGGTGTTGGCGGCGGGCGAGCTGCCACCGCTGGATCTGCCGCTGCGCGACGATCTGCGTTCGCGCCTGGGCTGGGGCCATGTGTTCCAGCTGCGCCTGCTGGACGAGGCCGAACGCCGCGCCGTGCTGCGCCAGGAGGCCGATGCGCGCGGCGTGTTCCTGGGCGATGAGGTCATGGACTACATGCTGCGGCGCTTCTCGCGCGACCTGGGCAGCCTGATGCAGTTGCTCGATCAACTCGACAGCTTTGCTCTGCGCACCCAGCGTGCGCTCACCATTCCCCTGCTCAAAACCATGCTGGAGACCGAATGACCGCGCCTGTTGCAACCCCGAGTAGCCGCCCGCGCCTGGCTCTTTTCGACCTCGACCACACCTTGCTGCCGCTCGATTCGGACTACGAATGGGGCGAATTCACCATCCGCCTGGGCTGGCGTGACGCCGCCGAGTTTGGCCGGCGCAACGCCCAGTTCTACGCGGATTACCAGGCGGGCCGGCTCGACGTGCCCGACTACGTGCGCTTTGCCACCGAGGCCGTGCGCGAGCGCGGCCCCGAGGCAGCGGCGCAGGCGCACCAGCGCTTCATGCGCGAGGTGATCGCACCCGCCATCCGCCCCGAGGCCCGCGCCCTGCTGGCCGAGCACCGCGCAGCGGGCGACACCGTCGTCATCATCACCGCCACCAACGAATTCGTGACCACGCCGATTGCCCAGGCGCTGGGCGTGGATGAATTGCTGGCGCTGCAGCTGGTGCGCGATGCCAGCGGCTGGTTCACCGGCGACATCCTGGGCGAAGCCACCATGCGCGAGGGCAAGGTGCGCCGCATGGACGCCTGGCTGGCCGCGCGCGGCCTTGCCTGGGAGACGGTGCACAGCACTTTTTATAGCGACTCGATGAACGACGTACCGCTGCTGGAGAAGGTCAACCGCCCCGTCGCCACCAACCCCGATGCCCGCCTGCGCACTTTGGCGCAGGCGCGCGGCTGGGAGATTCTGGATTTGTTTTCCCCCCACCCATGATCAAAAAAATTATCGACAAACTGCTCGGCAAGGCCGAAGGCACGGGCGCGCGCAAGCCGCGTTTTGGCAAGCGCGTGGAGGTGCCCGCCAGCGTGCACGGCATCAACCCCGAGCTGGTCGATCGCCGCGCCCTGGATGTGGTGCGCACGCTGCAGGAGGCAGGCTTTGCCGCCTACATCGTCGGCGGCGCCGTGCGCGACCTGCTGCTGGGCCTGCGCCCGAAAGATTTCGACGTGGCCACCAACGCCACGCCCGAGCAGGTCAAGGGCCTGTTCCGGCGCGCCTTCATCATCGGCAAGCGTTTTCGCATCGTGCACGTGGTGCATGGCCGGGGGCGCGAGCATGAGGTCATCGAAGTCTCGACCTTCCGCGCCTACCTCGATAACAGCGCAGCCGAGCAGGTCAGCGGCAACGAGCGCACCGCCAAGGCCGAATTGGCCGGCGTGCGCCACGCCGTCGATGCCAGCGGCCGCGTGCTGCGCGACAACGTCTGGGGCCCGCAGGACCAGGATGCGGCACGGCGCGACTTCACCGTCAACGCCATGTACTACGACCCGCACACCCAGGTCGTGGTCGATTACCACAAGGGCATCGAGGACGCGAAAAAACGCGTGCTGCGCATGATCGGCGACGCCGCCACGCGCTACCGCGAAGACCCGGTGCGCATCATCCGTGCCGTGCGCTTTGCGGCCAAGCTCTCGCACCTGGGCTTTGGGCTCGAACCCAAGACCGCCAAACCCCTGGTGGCCAGCGAGCACCTGCTGCAGGAGGTGCCGCAAAGCCGCCTGTTCGACGAAATGCTCAAGCTGCTGCAAACCGGCCATGCCCTGGCCTCGGTGGCGCAGCTGAAAAAACTCGGGCTTGAAAAAGGCATTTATCCGCTTCTCGACGTGGTGGTGCAGCGGGCCGATCAGCCGCTGGTGCGCGCCGTGCTGCAAGACACCGACCGCCGCGTGGGCGAGGGCAAGGCCGTGGCGCCGAGTTTCTTGCTCGCCTGCGTGCTCTGGCAGGACGTGCAGGCCGGCTGGCAGCAGCGCCTGGCCCGGGGCGGGCATTCCTTCCCGGCGCTGCAAGAGGCCATCGACGAAGTCTTCGACCAGCGCATTGGCGACATCTCCGGGCGCGGCAAGCTCGCTGCCGATATGCGCGAGATCTGGGTCATGCAGCCGCGTTTTGACAAGCGCTCGGGCAGCCAGCCGTTTGGCATGGTGGCGCACATTCGTTTCCGCGCCGGTTTTGACTTTTTCCGCTTGCGCGCCGATGTGGGCGAAGTGAGCGAGGAGCTGGTCGAGTGGTGGCAGGAGTTCTCCCTGACCGATGACGGCCGGCGCGAGGACATGCTGGCGCAAGTGCGCGAGGAGCTGCGCCAGGCGCAGCGCGCGCAGCCGCGCAAGACCGCACCGGCGCCGCGCCCGCCCAAGGCGGCAGCCCCCACGCCTGCAGACGAGCCCGAGGAAGAAGCCGATGCTGCGGCCCCCAAAAAGCGCCGCCGCCGTCGGCGCAAGCCTGCTGGTGGCGGCACCGGCGCGGCCGCGCAGGGGGATTGAGGTGGGCGCCAGCCCCGTGAGCGTGGCCAGCCCTGTCTGGATTGGCCTGGGCGCGAATCTGGGCGATGCGCCTGCGGCCCTGGCGGCTGCCGTGCAGGCCCTGGGGGCGTTGCCTGGCACGCAGCTGCAGCGCTGTTCGCGCCTGTACCGCAGTGCCCCGGTCGATGCCGGCGGGCCCGACTACTACAACGCCGTTGCCGAGTTGCACACCGGCCTGGCGCCGCTGGCGCTGCTGCAGGCGCTGCAGGCGATCGAGCAGGCAGCCGGACGCGAGCGCCCGTACCGCAACGCCCCGCGCACGCTGGACCTGGATGTGTTGCTGTGGGATGAGGAGCGCATCGACCTGCCGCAGCTCACCGTGCCGCACCCCCGGCTGTATGAGCGTGCCTTCGTGCTGCTGCCGCTGGCCGAGCTGCGCCCGGGCTGGGCGAGCGCGGCGCAGCTGCAGGCGGTGGCGGCGCAGCGCATCGAATGCCTGGGGGCCTGGGACGGCTTGGCTTAGCATCGGGGCCCGCCCCGATTTTGTTCGCACAGCCCCGCGTGGGGCTGGGAGTATTGTTTGTGAATTCCACCACCTTGGCGCCTGACGCCTTGCGCACCCTGGAGTCGATCTCCTGCGTCGTGCCCTGCTACAACGAGGCTGAAAACCTGGAGCAGCTGCTGCCGCTGCTGCGTGCGCAGCTCGCACGCCTGGCGCCGCGCTGGGAGATCGTGCTCGTCGATGACGGCAGCAGCGACGCCACGGCGGCGCGGATGCCCGTCTGGACGCAGGAGCCGGGCGTGCGCGGCGTGCTGCTGTCGCGCAACTTTGGCAAGGAGGCGGCACTCACCGCCGGCCTGCAGGCGGCGCACGGCCAGGTGGTGGTCATGATGGATTCGGACATGCAGCACCCGCCGGCCCTGCTCGACACCTTCGTGCGCCACTGGCGCGCCGGTGCCGACGTGGTGTACGCCGTGCGCGAGCACCGCGAGGCCGAGAGCGCCTTCAAGCGTGTGGGCACCAACTGGTTTTATGGCCTCATCAATGGCAGCGAGCGTTTTCGGATGCCGCCGGGTGCGGGCGACTTTCGCCTCATGGATCGCCAGGTGGTGCGGGCCCTGCTGGCGCTGCCCGAGCGCAACCGCTTCATGAAGGGGCTGTACGCCTGGGTCGGTTTTGAATCGGTGGCCGTGCCCTACCTGCCGCAGGAGCGCGCGCACGGCCATACCCATTTCAGCAAGCGGCGCCTGATCCGCTTTGGCATCGATGGCCTGACGGCCTTCTCGCTGTGGCCGCTGCGCGCCGTGATCGGCCTGGGATTTTTCCTCGCGCTGGCGTCGTTTGGCTACGGTGCCTACCTGACGCTGGCCTACTGGCTGCACGGCCACGACGTCAGCGGCTGGACCACCATCGTTGTCAGCCTGATGCTGTTTGCCGGCATCCAGCTGGTGTCGCTGGGGGTGGTGGCCGAGTATGTCGGGCGCATCTACGAGGAAGTCAAGTGCCGCCCGCTGTACCTGGTCAAGCGCGAGCTGGGCCAGGGTCTGCAGGATCGGACATGAGCGCCGCGCCGCCGCCATCGCCAGCGCGCGACGCGCTCACCGCCCTGGTGCTGATTGCCGCCTGGCTGCTCGCCAGCGCCTGGCTGCGCCCCCTCATGGTGCCCGACGAAGGCCGCTACGCCGGCGTCGCCTGGGAGATGCTGCGCTCGGGCGATTGGCTCACGCCCACGCTCAACGGCTTGCCGTTCTTTCACAAGCCACCGCTGTTCTATTGGCTCTCGGGGGCCGCGCTGTGGCTCTTTGGCCTGGTCGAGGTCGCCGGGCGTGCTGGCGCCCTGTGTGGCGCCACGCTGGGCGCCTGGGCGCTGTACCTGTTTGCACGCCGCTGGGGCGGGCCGGCTGCGGCGCGGCGCGCGCTGTGGGTGCTGCTGGTGCAGCCGCTGTGGCTGGTGGGTGGGCAGTTTGCCAACCTGGACATGCTGGTGGCCGGCTGCATCACCGCCACCTGGCTGGCGCTGGCGCACGCCGCGCTGTGCTTTGAGCAGGGCCTGGCCTACCGCCGCTGGCTCTGGCTGGGCTACGCCCTGGCCGGGCTTGGCGTGCTGGCCAAGGGGTTGATCGGCTTTGTCATCCCGGCGCTGTGCATTGGCCTGTGGCTGCTGCTGCGCGGGCGCTGGCGCACGCTGCTGGCCTTGTTCTCGTTGCCGGGGGCGCTGCTGTTTTTGCTCATTGCCGGGCCCTGGTACCTCGCCATGCAGCAGCGTTTTGACGGTTTTTTGCACTACTTCTTTGTGGTGCAGCACTTTCAGCGCTTTTCCGTCGGTGGCTTCAACAACGCCATGCCGCTGTGGTTCTACCCCGCCGTGCTGGCCTTGCTGAGCCTGCCCTGCCTGCTGTGGAGCGCGCGCCTGCTCACACGCCGCTACTGGGCGCAGACCGAGGGCAGCCCCGAGGCGGCGGTGCGCCTGGCCATGCTGGTCGCTGTGGCCAGCGTGCTGCTGTTTTTCTCCATTCCCAAATCCAAACTCGTGGGCTACGTGCTGCCCGCCGTGCCGCCGCTGGCCTGGCTCATGGCAGACGCCAGTGCGCTGCTGGCGGGCACGCGCGCGCGCCGTAATGCCTGGCGTGCCAGTGCCGCCCTGAGCGCTGCGCTGGGCCTGGCCGCCGTGCTCTGGCTGACGCTGCACACCGATTATTCGAGCCGCCCGCTGGCGCTGGCGCTGCGCGCCGAGCACCAGGCGCATGAGCCGGTGTACATGCTCGACGAGTACCTGTACGACCTGCCGTTTTATGCCCAGTTGCGCCAGCCCGTCCATGTGGTGAGCCATTGGCGCAGCCCCGAGGCCAAGGCGCGCGACAACTGGCGCAAAGAGCTCGATGATGCGGCCGATTTCAACCCCGGCGCCGGTCAGCGCCTGCTGCTGCGGCCCGAGGATTTTGAGGCCGCGCTGTGCGCCGCGCCGCGCAGCTGGGTGCTGGCCGAACCGGCCGAGTTGGCGCGCTACCCGGTGCTGGCGCAGGCCACGCCGGTGCTGACGAGCCACGGCACCACCTTGGTGCGCGTGGATGCGGCTAGGGATTGCGCAAAAACGCCCAATGGCGGCTGAGCAGGTAGGTGGCGCCGGCCACCGCCACCAGCACCAGCGCCAGCAGCAGGTCGTAGCGCGCGCGCGTCCAGTGCAGCAGCAGGGCGTACAGGGCCTCGTTGACGGCAAAGCCGCCCGCCGAGATGGCAAAAAAGCGCAGCGCTGCGCGCTCCAGGGCATTGCCGTGGCCGCGAAAGCTCAAAAAATGGTGGCCGCTGAACGACACCACAAAAGCCACCAGCCAACCGAGCACGTTGGCCTGCAGCGGTGCCAGGCCCGCCAGGGCGACGCTGGCCGTGGCCACGCTCCAGTGCACGGCAGCGGCGGCGCAGCCCACAACGATGAACCAGGCCACGCGCCCGCGCTGGTGCCGGGGCGCAAAAGGAGGATGTAAATGACGACGACGGTGCATGAGGCGGGCGAGGATAGCAGCTGGCGCGCCATCAGCCTGTGTGTGGACGACTTTGGCCTGCACGCCGGGGTCAACGCTGCCGTGCTGCAGCTGGCGGCCTTGGGCCGGGTGCAGGCCACCTCGGCCATGGTGGGCGGCCCGGCCTGGGCTGAGGGCGCGGCGCAGCTGCGCGCCTTGGATGCCACGCGGCTGGAGGTCGGGCTGCACCTGGATTTGACCGAATGCACGCTCGATTCGCAGCTGCGCTCGCCGCTGCCGCGCCTGCTTGCCCGGGCCTACCTGGGGCAGATCGACCGCGTGGCGCTATCGCGCGAGATCACGGCCCAGTTCGACGCCTTCGAGCAGGCCCTGGGGCGGGCGCCGGCCTATGTCGATGGCCACCAGCACGTGCACCAGCTGCCGCTGGTGCGCACGCTGCTGCTGGCGGAGATCGCGCGCCGCTACCCGCAAGGCGGGCTGTGGCTGCGCAGCACGCGCAGCGCCCCTTACGCCGCCCATGGTGACGCGCGCACCGCCTTCAAAAGTGCCGTCATCGCCGGCCTGGGCGGGCGCCGCCTGGCCGCCTTGGCGCGGCGTCAGGGGCTGGCGCAAAACCGTTGCCTGCTGGGGGTGTATGACTTTACCGGCGGCGCCGACGGCTACCGCCAGCGCCTGCAGCGCTGGCTGCAGGCGGCGCTGCCGGGCGATGTGCTGATGTGCCACCCCGGCCAGGCTTGCGGTGCCCCGGATGCGCTCGTCGGCGCGCGCCAGGCCGAGCTGCAGGTGCTGGCGGGCGACGATTTTCCAGCCATGCTGGCGGCTGCCGGGGTGCGCTTGCAAGCGATGAATTTGCTATTGAGAAAATAGCTGCTAACGCTTGCTGTGTAAGCGCTAGGTGGCATTTTCTCTTAAATTTTGATGCCCGATGCCTGTACTACCCGCTGGTAGCGGGCGCGCTCTTGTGCCATGAAGGTGGCGAACTGCTCTGGTGTGCTCGGCTCCGGCTCGGCCCACAGGGCGGCAAACTGGGCCCGGGTGTCGCTCGCCTGCAGGGCCTGGGCAAAAGCGCGGTGCAGCTGTGCAATGCGTGCCGGTGGCGTGCCAGCCGGGGCCACCAGGCCCCACCAGGAATCCATGGCAAAGCCCTTGAAGTGCTGCGACAGTGGTGGCACGCCCGGTAGCGCAGGACTGGCGGCAGTGCTGGTGACGGCCAGCGCCAGCAGCCTGCCGGCGCGGATGTTGGGCGCGGCGGCGGCCAGGTTGTCGATGTTGAAATCGACCTCGTCGGCCAACAGCGCCAGCTGCGCCGGCAGCGCACCCCGGTACGGTACGTGCAGGGCCGCCAGGCCGGCCTGCTGCTGAAAAAGGGCCCCCGCCAGGTGGCCGGCGCTGCCGTTGCCGCCGCTGCCGTAGCGCAGCTTGTCGGGGTGGCTGTGGGCGTAGACCAGCAGATCGGCCAGGCTCCGGATGTTCAGCCGCCTGGCCCGGGTGGCGCTCATCACCAGCACGTTGGGCACCCGCACCATGTGGGTGATGGCGGCAAAATCGTGCGCTGCGTCGTACGGCATTCGCCGATACAGCCAGGGGTTGATGGCGTGCGTGGCGGTGGCGGCGATGCCCAGCGTCAGGCCGTCGGGCACGGCCTTGGCGACGGCGTTCGCCCCCCAGTTGCCGCCGGCGCCGGCCTGGTTCTCGACCTGCACTGGCCCGAGCCAGGGCTGCACCTGCGCGGTCAGAATGCGTGCCGTCAGATCGACCGGGCCGCCCACGGCGTAGGGCACGATCAGGCGCAGCGGCTGCGCCCCCGCCTGGGCGGCGCTGCCCAGGGGGGCAATGCCCGCCATTCCATAGCGGAGCAGGGTGCGGCGCTGCATGGTGGGCGCTGGCGGGGTCAGTGCTTGTCGGCCTCGGAGGTGAAGGCGTCGGCGTAGAACTCGTCCTCGGGCAGGCCGCGTTCTTCGGTGTAGCTGCGCCGGGCGGCATCGACCACCACCGGCGCGCCGCAGGCGTAGACCTGAAAGCCCGAGAGGTCGGCAAAATCGTCGAGCACCGCCTGGTGCACAAAGCCGCTGCGCCCCTGCCAGCCGTCCTCGGGCAGGGCGTTGGAGACGACCGGCACGTAGTGCAGCTGCGGCATCTGCGCCTGCTGCGCGCGCACCCAGTCGTCCATGTACAGGTCTTGCGGCCGGCGCCCGCCCCAGTACAGCGCCAGCGGACGCGTGCTGCCCTGGTGCAAGAGGTGTTCGAGCAGCGCCTTGACCGGAGCAAAGCCGGTGCCCGAGGCCAGCAAGATGATGGGCTTGGCCGAATCCTCGCGCAGGTAGAAGCTGCCAAACGGGCCTTCGATGCGCAAAATTTCTTTCTCCTGCATGGCGCCAAACACATGGTCCGTAAAGCGCCCGCCGGGCATGTGGCGGATGTGCAGCTCCAGCCCCGGGGCGCTGGCCTGCTGGTGCGGCGCCGTGGCCATGGAATAGGCGCGGCGCACGCCGTCCTTGAGCACGAATTCGATGTACTGGCCGGCGTGGTACTTGAAGGGCTCGGTTGCCGGCAGCTGCAGGCGCAGCTGCACCACGTCGGGCGATTGGCGCACCAGCGCGGCCACGCGCACCGGTAGTTTCTTGACCGGGAAGGCGCGCTCATCCGTCACCTGGCGCGCCTCCAGCACCACGTCCGACTGCGCCTGGGCGCAGCAGGTGAGGATGTAGCCTTCGGCCTCCTCCTGTGCCGACAGGGCCTTGTCCTGGTGCGCGCCGTGGTGCACCTGGCCGCTGATTTTCTTGCATTTGCACGAGCCGCAGGCGCCGTCCTTGCAGCCGTAGGGCAGGCCAATGCCCTGGGCGATGGCGGCGGCCAGGATGCTCTCCTCGCCCTGGGCTGTAAAGCGGCGGCCGCTGGGCTGCACGGTGATCTCAAAGGCGGAGTCGGCGCGGGTCATTGCGGTGGTTATCCTCAGGCGTGAATCAACGAACGGACGAATTGTGCCTGCTACACAAACCCCTCTGGGCGCCCTGCCGGCGCGCTTTCGCCGCGCGCGCGTGCTCATCGTCGGCTGCGGCGACGTCGGCCTGCGGGCCGCGCAGCGGCTTTGTGCACCAGGCGGTGCTCGACGATTTTGCCGACCTCTCGGGCTTTC
>JAJTBK010000319.1 GCA_021286965.1 Comamonadaceae bacterium
GCAGGGCAGGTGTTTCGCGGCAGCGCCGACCAGCTCGGCCAGATCGGGCCGGTGCGGCGCACCCGGCGCGTGCAGGCGCTGCGCACCCACGGCAGCATCGTGCAGCCACCCGACACCGTCACGCCCGAAGCCAGCGCGCGCCCAGCGCCCGCCCCGCCGCCCCTGCACCAGGACGCTGTCGCCGCCTACACGCAAACCGCGCAGGGCCCGCAGGCGCCGCGCCAGCCCCTGACCCTGGTGCAGGACGTGATGAGCGCGCAGCCGCTGAGCGTGCCGCCCGAGATGATGGTCAACCTCGCCTGGCAGCGCCTGGCCGAGCACCAGGTGGGCCAGGCGCCGGTGGTCAACGCCCAGGGCCAGGTGGTGGGCCTGCTGCTGCGCGCCGACATGGCGCCGCTCGATCTGCTGCCCGAACCCGGCGCCGTGCAGCAGGCCATTGCCCTGGCACGGCGCCCGGTGCAAGAGGTCATGGTCAGCCCCGTGCCGACGGTCGATGCCCAGGCGCAGCTGCGCCGCGTGGCCCAGGTGCTGCTCGACACCGACCTGCCCGGCCTGCCCGTGACCGACGCCCACGGCCAGCTGCAGGGCTTTGTCTCGCGCTCGGACATCCTGCGCGCCGTCGCAGGCAACCCGCCGCTGGACCTCTGGAGCGGTGAGCCACCAACGACTGGATTTTGAGGAAAATGGCCGCTAGCGCTTACCAGGCAAGCGCTAGCAGCTATCAATTAAATAGCAGCCAGCCCGCCATCAGGCCGTCTCACCCATCTTCAGCCCCTTGGGCAGGGGGAACTTGAGCGTTTCCTCAATACCGTCCATCTTGCGCACGGCCACCGCCCCCAGCGCCTTGATGCGCGCAATCACCTCCTGTACCAGCACCTCGGGCGCGGAGGCGCCCGCCGTCAGGCCGACGCGGGCGATATTGTCAAACCACTCGGGGCGCAGCTCCTCGGCCGAATCGACCATGTAGGCCGTTGTGCCCAGGCGCGCCGCCAGCTCGCGCAGGCGGTTGCTGTTGGAGCTGGTGGGGCTGCCGACGACGATCAGCAGATCCACCTGCGGGCTCAGCAGCTTGACTGCGTCCTGGCGGTTTTGCGTGGCATAGCAAATGTCCTGCTGCTTGGGCTCGCGGATGCGCGGAAAGCGCGCGCGCCCGGCGGCGGTGATCTGCGCCGCATCGTCCACGCTGAGCGTGGTTTGCGTCACCACCGCCAATTTTTCGGTCTGCGCCGGCTGCACGCGGGCCACGTCGGCCACGTCTTCCACCAGGTGGATGCCGCCGTCGAGCTGGCCCATGGTACCTTCGACCTCGGGATGCCCCTTGTGGCCGATCATGATGAATTCGTAGCCCTCTTTGGCCAGCTTGGCGACCTCGACGTGCACCTTGGTCACCAGCGGGCAGGTGGCGTCAAAAATCGCAAAGCCGCGTTCGCGCGCCTCGCGCTGCACGGCCTGGCTGACGCCGTGGGCGGAGAACACCAGCGTTGCGCCCGCCGGCACCTCGGCCAGCTCCTCGATGAAGATCGCGCCCTTGGCCTTGAGGTCGTTGACGACGTAGGTGTTGTGCACGATCTCGTGGCGCACGTAAATGGGCGCGCCAAACTTGGCCAGGGCGCGCTCGACGATCTCGATCGCCCGGTCCCCCCCGGCGCAAACGCCGCGCGGCTCGGCCAGCAGGATCTCCTGCGGCGTGTTCATCACAGCACCCCGATGAGCTGCACCTCGAAGGTCACCGGCTGGCCCGCCAGCGGGTGGTTGAAGTCAAACAGCACCGCGCCATCGTCACGCACCTGCAGCACGGCGCCGGCGTAGCTGCCGGCGCCATTGGGGGCCGGGAACTCGACCACGTCGCCCACCAGGTACTCCTCGTCGGGGTCGCCAAACTCATTGAGCAGCTTGCGCGCCACCCACTGCTGCATGTCCGGGTTGCGCTCGCCAAACGCCTCGCCGGCCAGCAGGGTGAAGCTCGCGCGCTCGCCCTCGCTCATGCCCAGGAGGCGCTGCGCCATCG
>JAJTBK010000337.1 GCA_021286965.1 Comamonadaceae bacterium
GGCCTCATCAACGAGGACGAGGCCAAGCGCCGCCGCGCCGAGGTGCAGGAGGAGGCCAACTTCTTCGGCTCCATGGACGGCGCGAGCAAGTTCGTGCGCGGCGACGCCGTTGCCGGCATTTTGATTTTGCTCATCAACATCGTCGGCGGCTTTGCCATTGGCATGGCACAGCACGGCCTCTCGGCCAGCCAGGCGGCCAACAGCTACATCTTGCTGGCCGTGGGTGACGCGCTGGTGGCGCAGATTCCGGGCCTGTTGATCTCGGTCGCCGCCGCCATGGTGGTCTCGCGCGTCGGCAAAGAGCACGACATGGGCGGGCAGATCGTGCGCCAGCTGCTCATGTCGCCACGCGTGCTCGGCGTCACCGCCGCCATTTTGATTTTGCTGGGCATCATCCCCGGAATGCCGCACACGGTGTTCCTGCTCATGGGCAGCGGCCTGGGCTACTGCGCCTGGCTGCTGCTGCAAAAGCAGAACCAGCCGGTGCCCGAACCCGAGGCGCCAGCCGCGCCGGCGGGCGACGGCGAGGCCAGCTGGGACGACCTGCAGCCCGTCGATCTGCTCGGCCTGGAGCTGGGCTACCGCCTGATCGCCCTCGTGGACAAAAACCGCCAGGGCGACCTGCTGACGCGCATCAAGGGCGTGCGGCGCAAGTTTGCGCAAGAGGTGGGCTTTTTGCCGCCGGCCGTGCACGTGCGCGACAACCTCGAACTCAAGCCCAGCGCCTACCGCATCACGCTGCGCGGCGTGGTCGTGGGCGAGGGCGAGGCCCACCCCGGCATGTACCTGGCCATCAACCCCGGCGGCATCAGCACGCCGCTCATCGGCACGCCCACCACCGACCCGGCCTTTGGCCTGCCCGCGCACTGGATCGACGCCGCACAGCGCGAAGCGGCGCAAATGGCGGGCTTTACCGTGGTTGATTCGGAAACCGTGATGGCGACGCATTTGTCACACTTGATGCAAGTGCACGCGGCCAAGCTGTTGTCGCGTACCGAAACCCAGCAACTCGTGGAGCATGTGGCCCGCCTGGCACCCAAACTGATTGAAGAAGTGGTACCCAAGATGGTGTCGATCACAACGTTCCAGAAGGTGCTGCAGCTGCTGCTCGAAGAATCCGTGCATATCCGCGACATCCGCACCATCATCGAAACCCTGGCCGAGCACGCCACCAGCGTGCAAGACCCGGTCGAGCTGGCGCGGCGCGTGCGCATCGCCCTCTCGCCGGCCATCGTGCAGCAGATCTACGGCCCGACGCGCGAGCTCAACGTCATCGCCATCGAACCCGGCCTGGAGCGCCTCTTGGTGCAGGCCCTGGGCGGCCAGGGCGGCCCCTCGCTCGACCCCGGCGTGGCCGACCTGCTGACGCAAAAGGCCGCCGAAGTCGCCCTCAGGCAAGAAGAAATGGGAATGCCCGCCTGCCTGCTGGTGCCGGACGCGATTCGCGGCAGCATCGCCCGCCTGGTGCGCCGCGTCGCCCCGCGCCTGCAGGTGCTGGCGCACAGCGAGATTCCTGAAACCCACACCATCCGCATCGGCCCGATCCTCAAAGGTGCAGCATGAACATCAAACGCTTTACCGCCGCCACATCGCGCGAGGCCCTGGCCAAGGCCCGCATGGCCTTTGGTGACGGCACCTTGATCCTGTCCAACCGCGCCACAGCCAACGGCGTCGAGGTGGTGGCCACCGCCGAAGACACGCTGCACAGCCTCAACCACGACCACATCGCTGAAGGCCAGGCGCAGCCGGCCCTGCAAACCGTGCGCAGCGAAGAGCCGCCTCGGCGCAGCGCAGCACCCGCACAACAGCCCGCAGCGCCCAAAGCCCCGCCCGCCACGGCCCGCCGCAGCGTCGAGGCCGATACCGAGCAGCTGGCGATGAGCACCCTCTCGTTCCAGGACTACGTGCGCGAGCGGATGCTGCGCCGCCGCCACGAGGCCATGCACGGCAGCCCGCCGCCCAACGCCCGCATCGAACCCACCCTGCCCGAGCGCCTGCCGACCTTTGCCGAGCAGCAGCGCGCGCCCACATTCGCCGAGCGCGCGCGCGACACCCTGCCCGAGCGCAGCGCCGAACGCGAGCGCGACTTTGGTGCGGCCGAGCGCACCGACCTGGCCGCCGAGGCCGCCTACCCGCGCAGCAGCGCACACGAAGCGCCCCGCGCCCCGGTGCGCGAGAGCACGCCCGCCCCGCGTCCGGCCCCGGTGGTGGCACGCCACAACCCGCTGCACCACCACATCCCGACCGACCTGGCGATCGAGCCGCGCCACAGTGGCGCCCTGGCCGCGCCAGCGGCACCGGCAGCCAATCCGCAAGGCCTGATGAGCGAGCTGCAGTCGATGAAGGCGCTGATCGAGGAGCGCTTCAACACCCTGG
>JAJTBK010000349.1 GCA_021286965.1 Comamonadaceae bacterium
CTGCGTTCTTGTTGCAGGTGATGCAGACCTCGCTCAACGCGTGTTCTGCATCCTTGCCTGTAATGTTGTGACCACGCAGGTCTATCAGCATCATGTGGCTTTCGGTGCGGTTGGACACAAGGCGCAGGCCGCGCTTGACCAGCGCGCTGGCCATGGCTGCGGCGTTGTCGAGCACCTGTTGCTGGTAGTGCTTGAACTCGGGTGTAAGCGCTTCCTTGAAGGCCACGGCCTTGCCTGCAATGACGTGCATCAATGGGCCGCCTTGCATGCCTGGGAAGATGGCTGAATTGATCGCCTTTTCGTACTGCTCTTTCATCAGGATGACCCCGCCACGCGGGCCACGCAGACCTTTGTGCGTAGTGGTGGTCACCACATCGGCATGCGGCACTGGATTGGGGTAGACGCCGCCTGCCACAAGGCCGGAGTAGTGCGCCATGTCCACCATGAAATATGCGCCAACATCACGGGCTACTTGGGCGAAGCGTTCAAAGTCGATGCGCAGTGCATACGCCGAAGCGCCTGCGATGATCAGCTTCGGTCGTGTCTCATGGGCGATGCGCTCCATTGCGTCGTAGTCGATCTCCTCGCGCTCGTTCAGGCCGTAGCTATGTACCTGGAACCATTTGCCGCTAACGTTCAGTGGCATGCCATGCGTAAGGTGGCCACCTTCGGCCAGGCTCATGCCGAGGATGGCGTCACCCGGTTGTAGCAAGGCGAAGAACACCGCTTGATTTGCCTGTGAGCCCGAGTGCGGTTGCACGTTGGCCGACTCGGCACCAAACAGTTCCTTCAAGCGCTGGATCGCTAGGCGTTCAGCTTCGTCGATGATCTCGCACCCGCCGTAGTAGCGTTTGCCGGGGTAGCCTTCGGCGTACTTGTTTGTGAGTTGCGAGCCTACGGCCTCAAGTACGGCAGGAGATGTGTAGTTTTCTGATGCGATGAGCTCGATGTGTTCTTCCTGGCGCAGGTTTTCGCGCTGGATCACATTCCATATCTCGGGATCGATGCGTTTGACGGTGTGCGTCTGAAAATCAAACACTGCGGGAACCTTTCTGGAGATTGGGTTGATGTAATTTCGTATTTAATCGACGTAATTACTATAAATGCATCGATTTAATAAGTCAACTGTGGTTTCGGGAACGCGCTGCGATGGAGGTGGTTGCAGTTGAGGTGTAATGAGGCGATAGAGTTGATGCAAGCGGAGCAAATCATGTGGTCACCGGATCTTCAGACATCGGATGGGCCGATCTATGTGCGGCTTGCGGCGGCGCTGGAGCGGGATATCCGCTCCGGCTTGCTGGGTACGGGGAGCAGGCTGCCCACGCTCAAGGAATTGGCGGCGACCCTGGGCGTCACGCCCGGCACGGTCAACCGCGCCTATGAATTGGCCCGGCGGCGCGGCTTGGTCGAGGGCGAGGTGGGGCGTGGCACTTTTGTCCGTGGCCACGGTGAAAAGACGGCGATCGCGTCCTTGGCACCGCAGGTTGCGGTTCAGCCCGAGATCCCCAGCGAATGGGTGGATCTCTCCATCGTCAAGCCCAACATGGCTATTCAGGAGCCTTACGTGCGTTCCGCCATGCTGGAGCTGGCGCAGTCGCCGACCCTGATGGACATGCTCGACTACACGCCCGACGGCGGGCATCCGTTGCATCGCCAGGCGGGTGCGGTCTGGATGCATCACACCGGCCTGTCAGCCAAGGCGGAGCAGGTGCTGCTGACGGCGGGGGCGCAGCACGGTTTGTTGGTCGCGGTTAGTGCGCTCACCAAGCCGGGTGACCTCGTGCTGTGTGAATCGCTGTGCTATCCCGGGGTGGCGTCGGTGGTGCTGAGCCTGGGCCGCCGCCTGCGTGGTGTGCGCCTGGATGAGCAGGGCATGGACCCGACCTGCCTGCGCGATGCGTGCCGGCAGGAGCGCCCGGCGATGGTCATCTGCATTGCGACCTGCCAGAACCCGACCACGAGTGTGATGTCGGCTGCGCGCCGCAGTGAGATCGCGGAGATTGCACGCGAGTTCGACGTGATCCTCGTGGATGACGACTTGTATGGCTTTCTTGCGCCCACGCCGGTGCCGCCGCTGGCGAGCTTTGCGCCAGAGCGCACGCTCTATCTCACCAGCCTGTCGAAATCTGTAGCGTCCACCGTGCGGTTGGGTTACCTGCACTGCCCGCCCGAATGGCTTGCGCGCCTTGCGGCCAGTGTGCGCACGAGTATTTGGATGGTGTCTCCACTGGCGGCGCAACTTGCCACGAATCTGATTAACAGCGGCAAGGCCTACGAAATGGCACAGGCGCAGCGTGCAGAGGCGCAGGCACGGCAGATCATGGCGCGGGAACTGCTGGGTCAGTACGAGTACCGTTCTCTGCCGACGGCGTTCCACATCTGGTTGAAGCTGCCGTCGCAGTGGACCAGCGGCGACCAGTTTGCCACATTGGCCCGAGGGCACCAGTTGCTGCTATCGGGTGGCGATGCCTTCTCGGTGAACCGCGATGGCGATGGCCGTCAGTATGTTCGTATCGCCCTCATGGCGGCAGGCCGTGAGCAGATGCGTTTCGTGTTGACCAAGCTCAGCGGCTTGCTGGAGACACCGGATTCGGCATGGCTTTGAAGGCTGTGTCGTTGTCCATTGCGAGAAGTGCAAGAAATTAACTGGAGCACACTGTGGCTGCAAGGCTGGCCGCCCCTGGCGCTGGCCGACGGGGGCACGGTGCACGCGGCACTCAATGCTGCCTGCCCGCCCGGCCACCCTGTGCGCTTTGTGCCGCAGGATGCGCTGCCTGCTGGCGTGGCGTATGAGCAGTTCATTTTCGACAGCGGCCAGGTGCCCACGCGGGACAATTTGCACGATTTGTTCAACGGCCTGGCCTGGCTGCGCTTTCCCCAGGCCAAGCGCTGTCTGAACCGGCTGCACGCCCAGGCCCTGGTGGCCCAGGGCGTGGGGGCCACGCGCGGGCCGCTGCGCGATGCGGCCACGCTACTCGATGAGAATGGCGCCTTACTCTTTGCGCCCGAGCCCCTGTGGCAGGCGCTGCGTGCGCGCCAGTGGCAGCGGCTGTTTGTGCAGCTGCGCCCGCTGTGGCGCCAGGCGCAGTGCATTGTCTTTGGCCACGCGTTGCTGGAGCAATTGGTTTATCCAAGAAAACCGCTCACAGCGCACGTCTATCAAGCGCGAACAGCTATTAAAAATATAGCTGACGTTGACACTTGGCTAGCGCAAGACCTGCAGGCTTCGCATCTGCAAGGCAAGCCGTTTGTCCCCTTGCCAGTGCTCGGGATTCCCGGCTGGTGGCCGGCGAACGAGAACTTTTCCTTCTACGATGACTCCTTTGTGTTCCGTCCCGCCAGGGCAGTGCACCCTTGAATGCCCTTGAAAAATGGGCGCTGCGGGCCCAGCTTCTGTTTCCCTCATCCCTGTCTGTCTCTTTGGAGCTCCTTCGATGAAACGTATCGTTTTATTCGTCCTCACCAACCTCGCCGTCGTGGTGGTGCTGGGCATCGTCGCCAGCCTGCTGGGCGTGAACCGCTACCTCACGGCCAACGGCCTGAATCTGGGCGCGTTGCTGGGCTTTGCCCTGGTCATGGGCTTTGGCGGCGCCATCATCTCGCTGCTCATCAGCAAGCCCATGGCCAAGTGGTCCTCGGGCGTGCGTGTGATCGACGGCTCGGGCTCGCCCGATGAGCGCTGGATCGTCGAGACCGTGCGTGCCTTTGCACAAAAAGCCGGCATCGGTATGCCCGAAGTTGGTATTTTTGAAGGCGACCCCAACGCCTTTGCCACCGGCGCGTTCAAGAATTCGGCCCTGGTCGCCGTCTCCACTGGCCTCTTGCAGAACATGACGCGCGAGGAGGTCGAGGCCGTCATCGGCCACGAGGTGGCGCACATCGCCAACGGCGACATGGTGACCATGACGCTGATCCAGGGGGTGATGAACACCTTCGTCGTCTTCCTCTCGCGCGTCATCGGCTACGTCGTCGATAGCTTTTTGCGCAAGGACGACGAGCGCAGCTCCGGCCCTGGCATCGGCTACATGGTGACCACCATCGTGCTCGACATCGTGCTGGGTTTTGTGGCCGCCATCATCGTTGCCTGGTTCTCGCGCCAGCGGGAATTCCGTGCTGACGCCGGTGCCGCCCAGCTCATGGGCCGGCGCCAGCCGATGATCAACGCCCTGGCGCGCCTGGGCGGTGTGCACGCGGGCGAGCTGCCCAAGAGCGTGGCCGCCATGGGCATTGCCGGGGGCATCGGCCAGCTGTTCTCCACCCACCCGCCGATCGAGGAGCGCATTGCGGCGCTGCAGAACCTGCAGGGTTGATCGCGCGGCGTGTAGGCACGGCGCTGGCCTGG
>JAJTBK010000353.1 GCA_021286965.1 Comamonadaceae bacterium
CAAATGTGTGCGCGCTGGTGATTCCCCGGCAGGCACCTTGCGCCCGGTGCTGCGGCACAATGGACGCTCCATGCCTGCTGCTTTGCACCCCAGCCCTTCGGTCTCGCGCACCCAGTTGCTGTGGCTCGCGTTGGCGCTGTCCATGGGCGCTGCGGTGTCGCTGGGCATCACGCGGTTTGCCTATGCGCTGCTGCTGCCGCCCATGCGTGCAGACCTGGGCTGGTCTTACACCCTGGCCGGGGCCATGAACACCGTCAACGCCCTGGGCTACCTGCTGGGTGCGCTGGCCACGCCACTGCTGCTGCGGCGCTGGCCGCCGGGCGCCTTGATGCTGGTCGGTGCGGTGCTGGCCACGTTGTTCATGGGGCTGTGCGGCTTTTTTCTCGAAGCGGCGCCGCTCTTGCTGCAGCGCCTGCTGGCAGGGGTGGCCAGCGCCTTCATGTTCATCACGGGCGGCCTGATGGCGGCGCGCCTGGGGGCGCTCGATGCGCCACGCAGCGGTTTGTTGCTGGGCCTGTATTACGGGGGTACGGGCTGGGGCATCAGCCTGTCGGCGCTGCTGGTGCCCGCCGTGTTGCAGGCCGCACCGCAGCCGCATGCCTGGACCTGGGCGTGGTGGGCGCTGGCGCTGGCCTGTGGCGCGGCCACGGCGCTGCTGGTGTGGCCGGTGCGGGTGCTGCGGCGCATGGATGTCGTGGCCGCAGCGGCGGCGCCATCGACTTCTTCCCCGGCCTCGGCGGCTGTGGTGGCGGGGGTGGCGGCGCGGGTTTTCAAGGTGCGCGACTTTGCGCCTGCGCTGGCGGGCTACGCCATGTTTGGCGTGGGCTATATCGGCTACATGACTTTTGTGGTGGCCTTGTTGCGCGCGCAGGGCGTGGGCGGCGGGGCGGTGACGTTGTTCTATGCGCTGCTGGGCCTGGCGGTGGTGCTGTCCTCGCGCATCTGGGCGGGCCTGCTGGACCGCCAGCGCGGCGGCGGGGCACTGGCGCGGCTCAATGCCCTGCTGGGCCTGGCCACGGTGCTGCCCGCGCTGACCTCGGCCTGGCCGGTGGCGCTGGCCTCGGGGCTGCTGTTTGGCGGGGTGTTTCTGTCGGTGGTGGCATCGACCACGGCGCTGGTGCGGCACAACCTGCCCGCCTCGCAGTGGGCGGCAGGCATCAGCGCCTTCACCATCGTGTTTGCGGCCGGGCAGATCGTGGGGCCCACGGTGGTGGGCTGGATCGCTGACGGCCCTGGCGGCCTGGCGCGCGGCCTGGTGTTCTCGGCTGCAGCGCTCTGGCTGGGCGCGCTACTGGCAGCGCGCCAGAAGCCGATAGGCGACGCCGAATAAGTCCCTGTGATGGTGCGTGCCCGGCATTCGATTGGGATGCGCGACGCGCAAGGGACTTGTTTGGCGTTGCCTTACTTGAGCAGCCCTTCGGCGCGCAGTGCGGCCTGCACGGCGGGGCGCTGTTCCATGCGCTGCTGGAAGGCAACGATGTTCGCAAAGCCCGACAGATCGACCCCCACGTACTGGCCCCAGCGCGAGACGGTGTAGAGGTAGGCGTCGGCCACGCTGAACTGGCCCAGCAGGTAGTCCTTGCCGGCCAGTTGCTTGTCCACCCAGGCAAAGCGTGCCTGCAGGCGTTCGCGCACCAGGGGTTTGTAGTCTTCGGGGGTGCCGGGGGCAAACAGCGGGCTGTGGCCCTTGTGCAGCTCGGTGCCGATGAAGGTCAGCCA
>JAJTBK010000354.1 GCA_021286965.1 Comamonadaceae bacterium
TTTCCCCGAGAGAATTTCATCGCCGACGATGAGCAGGCCAAAGCGCTGGGGCATGGTGGAACGCCAAAGAAGATAAACGGCAAATTATGGCGCCACCTCCGGTGGCGGCAAGGCGGGTGCATCGCCTGCCTCCGGCGCCGGGACGGTCACCGGTACAGGTGCAGGCACAGGTGCTGACGCAACAGGCGCCTGGGCAGCGCGCAGCTGCTCCAGCGCCGCCAGGCAGTAATGCGCAAACCAAAGCGAGGAAAACGCCAGCACCAAGGTGTAAATCCAAATGGCAATGGGTATCAACACCACGAAGGCCGCAGCAAACACCACACCCGAGGCCCAGACGATGCCCGGCGCCGCGCCCAGGTAGCCGCTGACCACGCCCATCACCAGCAAGCTCCAGCGGTGGCGCGTGAGGATGGCGCGGCGCTCCTGGCTGTCGGCGTGTTCAGCCAAGGCGTCGAATACCCTGACGCGGAAGGTCAGCCAGCCCCAGATCAGCGGCGGCAGCAGCAGCACCAGGGGGGGTATCAGCCACAACGGCATGGACAACAGCAGGCCCAGCAGCGCCAGCAGGGTCGAGCCCAGCATCCAGCCCAGGCCGAGCAGCAGCGTGCCGCCGCGCTTGCGCTCGAGCGCCGGAAAGCGCCGCTGCGCCACCAGGCTGACCAGCGCCGGCGTCATGAAAATGCCCACCAGCAGCAGGGCCACGATGACCACGGCCGGCGTCACCGCCAGAATGACGAGCAGCGGAGCCACCAGCGCCGGCAGGTCTTTCAAGCCCCAGTTTTGCAGCCATTGCCAGAGGCTGGAGAGCCAGCTCGTGCCTTCGAGCACGGTGCGCACCCACAGCACGCCGGCACCCCAATAAAAATAATGCAGCCCCAGCGCCAGCGCCGCCATGAAGGCCAGCGGCAGCAGCGAGAGCGCAATCACACGCGGATGCAGGCAGTACGCCACCGCGCGCCAGAAGGAGTCAAACAGCAGTCCCATGGGAGCCAAGCATACCTAGGTTCGCCGCCACAGGCGCAACAGGCCAAGTTTTTGCTGCTGCCAAAAGCCTTGGCCGTAGTCGCGCAGCCGCCCCTGGGCGTCGGGCTCGACCTGGTCACGGATGCCGGTGGGCGCGTAGCCCGGGGCAAAGCAGGCGGTGCCAAACAGCATGTCCCACCACGGCAGCAGGACGCCAAAGTTATGTCCGCCCAGCACCTGCTGTCCAACTGGCCCGCTCTCGTGCCCCAGGCCGATGGCGTGGTGCAGGCGGTGAAAGCGGGGGCTGACCCACAGGCGCTCACCCCAACGGCCGAAATGCAGGCGCAGATTGGCGTGTTGCAGGCTCTCGGACAGCTGCGTAATGGCGACGATGGCAACGAACTGCCCCGGTGCCACGCCAATGCACTGCGCCACGATGACGATGATGAGGTGGCCCAGTAAATCGTCGAGCAGGTGGTTGCGGTTGTCGGTCCACATCGTCATCTGGCGCTGCGAGTGGTGCAGCGCGTGCAACTGCCACCACCAGTCCCAGCGGTGCTGCGCCCGGTGCACGCCGTATTGCAGCAAGTCGAGCAGCAGCAGGTACAGCAGCAGGCTGACCCAGGGTAGATCGGTCACTCCGGGCCACAAGGCATCGAGCTGCCAGGCACTTTGGCCCTGCACGTGCAGCCAGCCTTGTAGCGCATCGGTGAACGGATCCAGGGTAAAAAACAGCACCAGGCGGAACAACCCCAGGCGGTGGATGAGGGTGTAGAGCAAGTCGGTGCGCACCGCCTGGCGGTCGGTCATTGGCTCCACCGGGCGCCAGCGCTGCAGCGGTGCCAACACCAGCAGCAGCAGCACCAACTGCAGCAGCCCCACCAGCAGCCAGCCCGTAGCGCCATAGGCGTCTTCGAGCCAACTCCCCCCACCGCAGGCGAACAGAAGAGGTTGCACCAGCTGCTCGAACAGCTGCTGCTGGGCTTCATCGAACAGGCTACCAAGCCACTGCAGGGAATTCATGGCCACGTTCCGCCCTGTACATATGCGGGGTGCTGACTCAGGGTGCGAAAGCAAAAGCCGCGCGCCTTCAAGCCGATGAGGAGAGGTTCCAGCACGGCGGGCGCCCAAGGGTCTTGGCGCGACCAGATGCCCAAGTGGGCCAGCAAGATATCGCCACTTTGGATACGCTGCAGCGCCTGCTGCAGCAAATGGGCGTTGCTATAGCGCGCGCTGGGCAGCTCATCGCCCAAAAAACCGGCCGGACTCCAGCCTACATGGCGGTAGCCACATGCCTGCGCCGCCTGCAGCAGCTGCGGCGAGGTTTTGCCCGCCGGGGCGCGAAACAGCGGCAGGGGGGCGACGCCGGTCAGCGCCTGCAGGCGGTCGGCGGCACGGCGGATGTCGGCGCAGTAGGCGCCGGCATCGAGTACTTGCACGCGGCTCGGGCCGTCACCACCGGTGGCCCGCAGGCGCAGATGCGCGCCGGACAGGTCGGCTTGCCACACCAGGTGGCTCCAGGTGTGCGAAGCAAACTCATGCCCCTCGGCCGCACGGGCGCGCCACCAGGGGGCCCAATGTGCACCCAGGCTGCCATCTCCAACCTGGGTGGCTTCCTGGGCCGCGAAAAAGGTCACACGCACCTGCTGGCGCTGCAGCACCTGGGCGATCTGCTCGGCCACCCCCATGTGGCCAGTATCGAACGTCAGGTAGAGTGGTTTTTTACAGTCATTTTCGGCTCTGGCGCTTGCCAGTAAAGCGCTAGTAGCTATGAAAATAATAGTGAATCGAGTACTAGCGCGGCGCATGTTGCAACGTCCAGACACCATGCGGTGATTTGCCGACGTTCACCTGGCGCAGGACTTTTTTCTCTTTCATGTCGATCACCGTCAAGCGCCGTGCCCAGCGCGAGCTGACAAAAATCAAGCGCCCATCGGCAGAAACGTCCATGCAGTCGGGCCCGCCCGGCGCCGGGTAGCTTTCGACCACGCTCAGGTTTTGCATGTCGATCTTGCTGATGGTATTGGCCACCCGGTTGCTGACCAGCAGATGGCGCCCATCGCCAAGGGCGCGAAACGCGTGCGCCCCCTTGCCCGTCGGGATGTTGCCAATGCTGCGCGGCTGGGTCGTAGAAATGTCGAACACCTGCACGCTATCGCCGCCAGTCAGGCCGACGAACAGCAGCTTGCCATCCGGGCGGCCATAGAGGTCAGCCGGCATGGATCCGGTCGGAATACGCCAGCGCACGGTCTGGGTCGCCAGGTCGATGGCGACCAGCTCGTCGCTGTCTTGCATGGTCGAGTACAGCGTGGTGCTGTGGCTGTCGATCCACAGATGGCTGGGCGTGCGCCCAGTGGGCACACGCTTGACCAGGGTCGGGGAGCTGCCATCCCAGCGGTAGAAATCGATATGGTCAAGCCGGTTGGCCGCCGTCACCAGCCAACGCATATCGGGAGAAAACCGCAGATGGTAGGGATCGACGATACCGCGCAGCGTGTGCTGTACCTGGGCTGTACGCGGATCGACAAAGGTCAGGGTATCACCCAATGCATTGGCGACGATGAGGGATTTTTCATCCGGGGTCAGGTAGAGGTGGTGCGGCTCCTTACCCGTCGGGATGCGGGCCTGCTCACGCCAGGTCTGCGGATCGATGACGCTGATGCTGGCATCGAGCGAATTGAGCACGAACACAGGCGGCGCCACCGCATGGGCTGCTGGAACCATTTGTACCCCCAGCAGCAGGGCCGCCACCACACCTCGCCATCTCACGATCGACATCCTTACAAAATTTTTGCCATGCACTGCGCCAGTGTAGCCAGCACTTGGCGACACCCGGCTTACACCGCCACGAGCAACGCCAGATCTGCCGGCGTCAGCCAACGCCACTGCCCTGGCGCCATCTCCGCCGGCAGCGCCAGAGCGCCCATACGCCAGCGGTGCAAGCCCTCGACCCGGTTACCCACTGCAGCCACCATGCGTTTGACCTGGTGGTACTTGCCTTGCGTCAAGGTCAAATCGATGGTGGTGGGCGCCAGCACGTCGCAAGCGGCCGCCTGCACGGGCCGGGGATCATCATCGAGCACCACCCCGGCCAGCAGCTGCTGCACCTGGGCCGGCGCAATGGCGTGCTTGAGCTGCACCCGGTACACCTTGGGCACATGCTTTTTCGGCGAACTCAGACGATGGATAAACTGGCCATCGTCACTGAGCAAGAGCAGACCGGTCGTATCCTGATCCAGACGTCCGACCGCCTGCACCCCTTGCAGCCCCCCTTTGCATGGACGCTGCCGTAAGGGCGCGGGCAACAGGGTGTAGATACTCGGATACGCCGAAGGTTTTTGCGAACATTCGGTGCCCGCCGGCTTGTGCAGCATGACGTAGGCCTTGGCGTGGTATTCCCAATCCACCCCTTGCACACGCAGGCGCAGGCCCTCAGGATTGACCTCCTGCAGAGCATCGGTGCACGGCACAGGCGGCTCGGTGGCATCCGTACCATACAGCTGTACCCAACCTTGCTGCACCAGTCCGGCACATACGCGCCGCGTGCCAAACCCTTGTGAATAGAGAATTTCTTGCAGCTGCATATGGTGCCAAATAAATAAAACGCCAAAAAAACAAAACCCCTCCACTCGAGAGAGTGAAGGGGTTAGTTTGCTATTAATAGCCTGACGATGACCTACTTTCACACGGGAATCCGCACTATCATCGGCGCGAAGTCGTTTCACTGTCCTGTTCGGGATGGGAAGGAGTGGTTCCAACTTGCTATGGTCATCAGGCTTAAACTTTGTGCTCTCTTGATATGAGATCAAGAGAGCGAATTCATAGAATCGAATCGGTATTTGATTGCGTCACTTGGCATAACAACCTTGACATGAACGTCAAAGTTATAGGGTCAAGCCGCACGAGCAATTAGTACTGGTTAGCTTAACGCATTACTGCGCTTCCACACCCAGCCTATCAACGTCCTGGTCTAGAACGACTCTTTAGGGGGCTCGGGGCCCCGGCAGATCTCATCTTGAAACGAGTTTCCCGCTTAGATGCTTTCAGCGGTTATCTCTTCCACACTTAGCTACCCTGCGATGCCACTGGCGTGACAACAGGTACACCAGAGGTGTGTCCACTCCGGTCCTCTCGTACTAGGAGCAGGCTTCCTCAAATCT